>CADBPK010000244.1 GCA_902796465.1 uncultured Erysipelotrichaceae bacterium
ACGTATGTAGTATGCCGTGATCCGCACGGTTGTTTCCTCGGCGTTCGTATATACAGAATGCTTACTGTTTTCAGCAATGTACTGTACACAGTACGCTGCGAATCGTGAACCGGAATACAATCAGGATTTTATTATCATTCTCGGATGTCAGATTGGCAGGGACGGCAAACCGCTGCCGCTGCTGCGGGGCAGAATTGACAGGGCGCTGGAATTCTATCATAAGCAGCTTGCACAAACAGGCAGGCCTGCTTTATCCCTTCGGGAGGCAAGGGCAGCGATGAGGTCATCAGCGAAGCGGAGTGCATGAAAAACTATCTTGTTGAACAGGGAATCGATGAAAGTATTATCTATCCTGAAACGCAGTCTGCCACTACACTGCAGAATATGAAATTCTCAAAGAAGATTGCGGATGCGCATAAGGAAAACGCTGCTATTCTTTTTTCCACAACAAATTATCATGTCTTCCGAAGCGGTATGTTTTCCGCAAAAGCAGGAATGAAGGCCGGCGGTATCGGCGCAAAGACAAAATGGTATTTCTGGCCCAACGCCCAGATGCGGGAGTTCATCGGCCTGCTTGCAAGCGAATGGAAAATCAACGTGGCCTTTATTGTTCTGACGGTATTATTGTCAACATTGTTTGCGAATATAGCAGCGATTATCACCATGATTGTCAAATAAGGAAAACAAAAGGAGAAAACAGTCTATGAAATCATTCAAAGGTATCCGGCTCCGTTATTTTGTGCTCGTCCTTTCACTGATCGTGATCGTGATCGGTGTCTGGCAGGTATTTTTCCAGGGGCATGGTTACGTGAAAACAAAAGCAACCATAGTTTCTATCGAAAAAAATGATTTATCTGCCGATGAGGATAACTACGATGTGATGGTCAGCTTCACGGTTGACGGCAAGGAGTACAGCGGTTTGCTGGACACCTACAGCCCCAGCTACAAGGTCGGAAAAACTGTCGCAATCAAGTATGATCCGGCTGATCCGTCAAGGTTTCAGGATGATTCCGGCCTGACCCTGATGATGCTGGCGATCGGCGTCGTACTCCTTGCGGCAGACATCATCATCTGGGTGATGGAGAAGAAAAAACAGAAAGAACTGGAAGAAATCAAGGGGCGGACAAGTGACATACACTATGCGCCGTCGGTTCCCGGTCCGGAGCGTAAATTATACTTTATTACCGATCTGGGTACGCCGAAATACGGTCACCGCATCGAGGATAAAAACGGACGTGTGCTCTATGAGGCCAGGATGACCAGATTTACACTGTTTCAGCCCTATGGCTTCGATTTTATCAATTATGAAACAGGCAGGACTGTGCCTCATCTGATCGGCCATGAAGAATCTTCCGAATGGGACAGCATCCTTGTTGATGACCACCATACTTTTACGTTTGACGGTGAATTCATATGGAAACACCTGAAGCGTAATGGAATTACGGTGGAATCCTCATTCTCCCCGGATAATCCGCTTAAGACGGAGTTCATGATTTTCCGTGACGGCGTACAGATCGCAGCCGTGCAGGCCAGCAGTCAGTATGTGCATGAGGAAGAAGCGGCTGAACATGGAAAGTTCGCTAATGCTCTCCCTGCATTCGGGCACTATCGTATCCGCACAACCGAAACAAACCTTGATCTGCTGTTCCTGACAATCCTTGCCTTTGCCCGGACCGGAGCAACCACCGGTGAGGGCGGCAGCAGAAAAACTCTCTTGAATACCATTTTCCGGAAATAGATCATTACGCTTCTTCATTTTGTCTGTCCGAAATGGCTCATTACTGAAAGCGGACGGGAAGCTGACACAACACCGGATCCATACGCCAAAACCGGGTCCTGCGTTCCCTGGCTTCTGCGCAGCAAAACAGAAAAACTATAGAGGTGCAGCTTCGGCTGTACTTTTTCTTTTGATGCAGGCACAATCGTTTGCGTTTTATAACATCACAGATAAAATAATGTAGGACAAAGGAGAAATAGAACAATATGTCATGTACAACAATTCTGGTCGGGAAAAAGGCCAGTTATGACGGATCAACAATGATCGCAAGAACAGATGACGGGTTCTTTGATGTCAAAAAAACGATCGTTGTTCATCCAAAGGATCAGAAGAAAGAATACAAGAGCGTGATCGGTCACTGCAAAGTTACGCTCCCGGATAACCCCATGCGCTATACCGCCTGTCCGAGCGTCGATCCGAAAAATGGAATCTGGGCAGCTAGCGGAATCAATGAAGCCAATGTCGGTATGTCCGCAACCGAAACGATCACATCCAATCCGAGAGTGCTCGGGGCGGATCCGATGGTGGAATACAAGGCAAAGACCCGTACTGCACCGGAACAAACCGGAGGTCTCGGCGAAGAGGATTTTGTGGTTCTGGTTCTTCCGTATATTAACTCTGCGCGTGAAGGCGTGGAACGTCTTGGTTCCCTGCTGGAACAATACGGCACATATGAATCCAACGGCATTGCATTCAATGATGCGGATGAGATATGGTGGCTCGAGACGATCGGCGGTCATCACTGGATGGCAAGAAGGGTAAAGGATGAAGAATATGTCATCATGCCCAACCGGCTCGGCATCGACTATTTTGATTTTAATGATGCCTATGGAAAAAAGAAAAACTTCATGTGCTCTTCCGATCTGAAAGAGTTCACAGAGAAGTATCATCTTGATCTTAACACAGAAGGCTTTAATCCCCGCTATGTCTATGGCTCTCATACCGATGCGGACCATGTATACAACAATCCGCGCGCCTGGTATATCGGCCGTTACTTCAACCCGAATACGTTCCGCTGGGACGGAGAAAACGCAGATTATACACCGGAAAATGATGATATTCCATGGGCTCTGGTGCCGGAGAAGAAAATCACACCGGAAGATATGAAATATATCCTTTCGTCATATTATCAGGGCACACCGTACAACCCGTATCAGAAAGCTGACTTGCCGGAAAAGGGCATTTACCGCCCGATCGGTATCAGCCGCACCGGTGTGACCGTGCTTTGTCAGATCCGCGGCTATATGCCGAAGGAACTGCAGGCGGTCGAGTGGATCTCATACGGAGCCAACGCATTTAATGCAATGATCGGTATCTACACGAATGTAGCGAAACTGCCGAAGTACATCAGTGATGTCAGTCTTGATGTTTCGACAGAAAACTTCTACTGGGCAAGCCGGCTTGCCGGTGTGCTGGCAGATCCTCATTACGGCTATACGATCCAGGTGATCGAGCGCTATCAGAATGCCGTTGCCTCCAATACCCATCGTCTGCTGAATGAATATGACGAAAAAGTTAAGGAGAGCGGCGATCTGTCACTTCTCGAAGAAGCAAATAAAAAGATATGCGAAATGGCAAAAGAACAGAGCACCAAAGCGCTCAATCAGCTGATTCTCATTGCCAGCCAGCATATGAAAAATGGATTTTCCAGAGCCGATAACTGAGGCAGGAAACAGAAATACGAGACTGCAGCCTGACGGATACACGAAAAGCAGACATGTAAAAATGATATGATCCCGCCAAAGTAGACACACGAAATATACAAACGTGTATCTATGGAGGTGGGATTTTAGTACGGTATAAGTGTAGTCGGTAAGATCATCACCCAGATGGTCAGCCAGCTGCACTTATTTTAGACAATATG
>CADBPK010000245.1 GCA_902796465.1 uncultured Erysipelotrichaceae bacterium
GATCGTTGAAGACGGCAGAGTTACAGGCGTCAAGGCTGTTCAGTATGACGGCACAGAAGTTACTGCTCACGCAAACAAAGGCGTTATCCTCGCAACAGGCGGATTCGCAGCCAACATCGATGAAGTACTCGAATACAACCAGTACTGGGACAGCGCTTATCTGACAAAACAGACAAAGACAACGAACCGTTCTTCCCTGCAGGGTGACGGTATCAAGATGGCACAGGAAGCCGGCGCTGACGTGACAGGCATGAACTTCACACAGCTGATGCCGATCTCCTGGGTCGACAACGGAAACCTCGCATTCGGCGGCGGAAACTACGCCTGCTGGATCAACCCGAACACAGGTCATCGTTTCGTAGACGAAGGTTCCGAGCGTGACGTTCTGTCGCTCGCTGAATTCCGCAACGGTATGGAAGTTAACGGCACAAAGGGTGTCTTCCTCGAATTCTACAACGCCGAACAGATGATGCCGGCTCCGACACAGCTCGCTGACGGTGACTACGAAGGACGTTACTACCGCAGAAAGATCGCTGATCTCCCTGAACTGTTCAAGGAACTCGGTGTTACGGCAGATCCGGAAGTTGTCATCCAGACGATCCGTGATTATGACAAGGCAGTCATGACAGGAAGCGAATATCCGGATGTAGGAAAAGCAATTGCTTCCCGTACTGTAGGTAATGTTGAACAGAACGAAGACGGCACATACAATGTCGATACATATGATCTGGACAACACAGTCATGACGATCCGTCTCATGGCTCCGTCCACACACCACACGATGGGCGGTCTCAAAGTTGACGTAAACAGACACGTACTGGATAAAGACGGCAACGCCATTCCAGGTCTGTATGCGGCAGGTGAAGTTACAGGCGGCATCCACGGCGGCAACCGTCTCGGCGGAAATGCGATCGTTGAGATCTTCGTTTCCGGAAGAACAGCAGCCAAGGCTGTCACAGCTGACAACTGATCATTCACACAAAAGTACGAAGGACCGGGTCATCAGACCCGGTCTTTTTCCATGCATGGTATGGATTCTGGAATCTGACTTGCGTATAATGAACTTAACAGATAAAGGAGACGATCATTATGTCATTAAAGAGAGGAATCCTGATTTCCGGAGTTACTGCGGCGATCGGCGGAATTGCTTTGATACTGAAGAAGATCTATGAAGAACAGAACAAACCGGCTCCTGAGAAAAAGCCGGAAGGAAGTCCGCAGAAAGAACCTGTGGCACCGAAGGAATTCGCAGTTGATCTGGATGGTGACGGAGTACCGGATGCCATTGCGACAGATGTGGACGGGGACGGCGTAGCGGATATGCTGGAAGTCGATACGGACGGAGACGGTGTACCGGACACGCTGTATACCGATACGGATGACGACGGTTCTCTGGATACGGAAATGATTCTGAAGAAAGCAGCAGAAGAAACCGCAGAAGAGTGATGTCGAACAGCATCACTTTTTTGCATGATGAAAGGAAATAATTATGCTGGTATATGCCGGGTCGGTCGGTGCGCCGAAAAAAGGTCCCGCCAGTGTGAGCGGTCAGGGGGAAGGCATTTATACCCTGGAGATCCATGATGATCTTTCCATGAAGGTCATTGATGTGCTGCCGGCAGATAATGCAGGCATCATATGCATGGATCCGGAAGGGAAGTATGTGTATGCCGCAAATGAGACAAAGGATTTTACAGGGCTGAACGGATCGGGAGGCGGCGTGACTGCCTGCCGCATCGACCCCGGAAACGGAAAACTGACCAGGATCAACGACAGTATTTCCTATGGTTCCAGAGCATCCTACGTGACTGTCAGTGATGACGGGAGATATCTGCTGGCATCCAATCACGGGTCCCATTCGACCGTGACCTGTCATTATGTACAGGATGAAAGCGGCAGATGGGTGCTGCAGAGGGGGTTTGATGATTCGAATACCGCTGCGTTCCGTCTGCGGGAAGACGGCGGGATCGGGGAACTGACGGATCTGAAGCTGTCGGAAGGGCATGGATACTGGTGCCATGGCGGCGGCCAGTCCACAAGCCATAATCACTGC
>CADBPK010000246.1 GCA_902796465.1 uncultured Erysipelotrichaceae bacterium
CCAGATCGTTTCCGTATGGCTCTGAACACCGTCCTGTCCGTTGATCAGGATCACCGCAAGATCCAGCACCTGCAGGCTGCGTTCCATCTCACTGGAAAAATCGACATGACCGGGAGTATCGATCACATAGATCTCTGTATCATTCCATTCCAGAAATGCTTCCTTTGCGTAGATGGTAATGCCATGATTTCTTTCTTCCGCATCAAAATCCAGGAAAGCATCCTTATGATCGACCCTTCCCAGCTTCCGAATCTGTCCGGACTGATACAGCATCTGCTCGATACACGTTGTTTTCCCGGCATCCACATGTGCCAGAATACCTGTCACGATTCGTTTCTTCATACGCAGGAATTATATCATTCCGATCCGTTTCCATACAGAAAAAGACCCTGATTTTCATCAGGATCCTGATTCGTGCCCGTGATCGGACTTGAACCGATACGCTGTTGCCAGCGGCAGATTTTGAGTCTGCTGCGTCTGCCGATTCCGCCACACGGGCATTGCCCAATTATTTTATATCATCCGGCATGAAAAAGCAACGCAGGAAGACCGTCATCAATGATAGGAAAACATAAAAAAGAAGAGTCCGAAGACTCTTCTTTATACATGATTATTCAGCGTCTCTTCTGGCCTTTTCTTCAATGACCTTCTCAGCAACGTTCTGCGGAGCCGGTTCATAGCGGTCAAATGAGATGACATATGTGCCTCTGCCCTGTGTCATGGAACGGAGTTCATTTGCATATGTCAGCATCTCTGCCATCGGCACTTCTGCATCGATGACCTGGTCGCCGTCTTCATTGGCAGCCATACCCATGATCAGACCACGTCTCTTTGTGCAGTCGCCCATGAGTGTTCCTGTGTATTCTTCCGGTGCAATGATTCTGACTTTTCCGATCGGTTCGAGCAGGACCGGTTTTGCCTTCGGCATTGCGTTGTTGAATGCAAGTCTCGCAGCTTCCTTGAACGCTACTTCCTTGGAGTCAACCGGGTGGTAGGATCCATCGTATAATGTAGCCTTGACACCAACGACCTTGAATCCTGCCAGAGGTCCGTGCTGCATGCAGTCACGCAGACCTGCTTCAACCGGCGGGAAGTACTGTTTCGGAACGGCACCGCCGAATACTTCCTCAGCAAATTCCATCTCGTCACCGTCACATGGTTCAAATCTTACCCAGACATCACCATACTGGCCGGCACCGCCGTTCTGTTTCTTATATTTGCCCTGGGCTTCTGCTTTGCCGCGGATCGTTTCACGATACTGTACAGTCGGAACAGCTGTGACAACGTCAACTTTGTATTTTGATTTAAGCTTGGAGAGAATCAGATCAATATGCTGGTCGCCCATTCCGTAGAGGACCTGTTCATGTGTTTCCTTGTTGTTTTCCAGTCTCAGAGTTCCGTCTTCCTGAGCCATGTTGCGGATACCGACGGACATCTTGTCTTCGTCAGCTTTTGTCTTCGGGCTGATTGCGTAGCCGAGCATCGGCTGCGGATAATCGATTGCCGGGTAGTGAACCGGTTTTGCTTTTGTGCTCAGTGTATCATTGGTGTCAGTGGACTGCAGCTTAACAACAGCACCGATATCACCTGTGAAGAGCTTGCCTACACCGATCTGGAATTTTCCGTTGATGACATAGATCTGGCCGATCTTTTCATTTGCGTCCTTCTTCTGGTTGTATACCTGGGAATCACTATTCAGGACACCGCTCATCACCTTGAGATAGGAGATCTTTCCGACGAACGGGTCAATGATGGTCTTGAATACGAAAGCAGATAATGCTTCGTTTTCATTTGTTTCCATCGAAATTTCTGCTTCCTTGGCATTCAGAGCCTTGACTGTGCCCTTTTCAGCATAGCTCGGGAAGTATTCAGTGATGAGGTCCATCAGGCGTTCGAGGCCGACCTGCTGGTTTGCACTTCCGGAATATACCGGACGGATATCGCCGTTTCTGACGCCGATGCGCAGTCCCTTGGCGATTTCATGTTCATCAAATTCTTCACCTTCAAAGAATTTTTCCATCAGTTCGTCATCAGACATTGCGATCGCTTCAGCGATTTCGTCATAGTAACCGTTCACCTGGTCTGTCAGGGATGCCGGAACTTCCTGTGCTTCTTTCTTATTGTTGTAATACCATGCCTTCTTGCGCAGGATATTAACGGAACCGACTTCCTTGCCGTTTTCAATGATCGGCATTTCGAACGGGATGACAGTCTTTCCGAATTTATCTCTCAATGCTGTGTATGTCTTTTCAAAAGATGCATGTTCATCATCGATCTTGTTAATGAAGAAAATTGTCGGCAGTTTCTGTTTGGATACAGCATTCTTCCATGCTCTTTCCGTTCCGGCTTCAACGCCTTCTTTTCCGTCAACGACGATCAGGGCATTGTCACCGACCATGAGTCCGGTAACTTCTTCACCCGCATAATCCATATAACCTGGTGTATCGATGAAATTGATCTTCTTGTTTTTCCATTCTACCGGTGCCAGATGGCAGTAGCATGACAGTCCTCTTTTTCCTTCTTCCGGGTCAAAATTCAGGGCTGTTGTTCCGTCG
>CADBPK010000247.1 GCA_902796465.1 uncultured Erysipelotrichaceae bacterium
GCGCTGCAGGCAAGCGAAAAGGGGAGTCTTTTAAGTGCGGCTGATATGGTGGATATCATCCGTTTTCTGCAGGGATGTCATGCGGTGATATCGTATGGGAAATCTCACAGTGAGATCCCGCATCCGGCCCTGGATGAACTGTTTCATTCAATGACGGACGAACATCCGCTTTTAAACCAGCTCTGCCGGTGCATCGATGATTACGGCGAAGTGCTTGACAGTGCCAGTCCGCTCCTCAGAAGCATCCGGGCGGATCTTCTGAAAGTGGAAAGGGAGATCACTTCCGCGGCCGGCCGTTTTATGGCTGCGCATTCCGATTCCGTCGTTGACTCCATCGTTTCGACCCGCGGCATGCGTACGGTCATCCTGGTCAAAGCCGCTGACAAGAATATCTACGGCGGGATGGTCCATGGGGAAAGCGCAAGCGGACAGGCTTCCTATATTGAACCGGGCATGCTGGTGCCGCTGAATAACCGCAAGGAAGAACTGCAGAGCCAGGAACGGGAGGAAGTTGCCCGGATCCTGCGGGAGCTCAGCGGGGAAATATCAAAACGGGCGGTATACCTGCTCGCCAATCTAGAGACCTGTGCGCTCCTGGATACGATATTTGCCAAGGCATCCTGGGGCAAGGACCGGGACGGCTGCACACCGGAACTGACGCAGGACAGACATCTTGCCATCGTAAAGGCGCGTCATCCGCTTATTGATCCCGCAAAGGTCGTCGTCAATACATACCATCTGGAAGCACCTCGTACAACGCTGCTGATCACCGGACCCAATACCGGCGGGAAAACTGTTTCGATGAAGATCATCGGTCTGTTCACCTTATTGTCTTATGTCGGTATACCGATTCCGTGCGAGAGTGCGGTCATACCGTATTTCGACCGGGTATTTGCCGATATCGGCGACAACCAGAGCGTCAGTGAATCACTGTCCAGCTTCAGCGCGCATATCCAGGCACAGGCGGAGATCTGCCGCGAAGCAACACCGGACTCGCTTGTGCTTGCGGACGAGATCGGAAGCGGCACGGATCCGATCGAGGGTGAATCACTTGCAATCGCGATCCTGAACGAGCTGCGGGCTAGAAAATGCATGACAGTTGCCACGACACATTACAGCCGGCTGAAAGCATACGGAAAACGGCATGAAGATATCGCGCTGGCAACGGTCCAGTTCGACATGAAAACGCTCATGCCGACATATCATTACATGGAAGGCCTCACCGGTCAGTCTAATGCGCTGGAAGTAGCTTCCCGCTATGGGCTGCCGGACAAGATCGTGAATTACGCGCGTGTGCTGAAAAAGCAGGCGAGATCCGAGGCCGATGAACTGATCGACCGGCTGGAGATCCAGATGAATGAAAACGCGGCCAGACAGGAACAACTGGACAAAGCTCTGCGTGAAAATGAGGAAATCGAAAAGCAGCTGATGCGGGAGAGAACACGCCTGGAAGCGGAAAAAGACCGGTGGCTGGCAAAGCGTGACCAGGAAGCTTCCGCTTATCTTGAGGGGATCCGCCGGGAAGCGGATGAACTCATGAAAGAGCTGCGGGAAGAAAAAGAAAATATCCGGTATCACGAGGCGATCGAAAAAAGAAGACAGCTCAACCGCATCCTGCAGAATGAGGAACCGGCGGAAGAAAAACCGGCAGACAAAGATCACCGGTATGCTGCAGGGGATATCGTGGAACTGCGGGCAAATGACGCTGTATGCCGTATTATCCGGATCGGGAGAAAAGATATTATCGTTGAACTGAACGGCCGTGAAATGCATGTCAAACCTGCCCAGATCAGGCCCAGTCTGAAAACACTGCCAAAAAAGAAGGAAGAAAGCAGGAGGACATTCCACGGCGTCGATCTTTCCGCGTCCGTCAGCGGTGAATGCAACCTGATCGGAAAGCGCGTGGAGGAAGCCATGGAGATCCTGGATGCCTATCTGGACCAGGCCCGTCTGCACCGTCTGCCTTCCGTCCGCATCATTCACGGAGACGGGACAGGTGCGCTCCGGAAAGCCGTACACAGCCGTCTTGAGAAAGACAAAACGGTCAAGGAATACAGGCTGGGCATGCCGCAGGAAGGAGGCACAGGCGCGACGGTCGTCGTGTTCCGCTGAGCAGATATGAACAGAGAATACCTGAAAGCAAAACTGGCCAATCTTCCGCACGCACCCGGCAGCTACCAGATGAAAGACGCCTCCGGTGAGATCATCTATGTCGGGAAGGCAAAGGATCTGCATAACCGTGTGAACCAGTATTTTGTCGGGGCACACGATTTCAAGACGACGAAGATGGTATCGAATATCGAGGATTTTGATTTCATCGTGACAGCGAGTGAAAAGGAATCACTGATCCTCGAAATCAATCTGATCAAGAAATACCGGCCGAAATACAACATTATGTTCATCGACGATACGAGTTATCCGTATCTGAAGCTGACCCGGGAAACCTATCCCCGCCTGACGGTGGCGAGGGATATCCGCAAGGACAGAAAAGCCCGCTATTTCGGACCGTTTCCGGACGCTATGGCAGCGCATCAGACACGGAAACTCCTGCAGTCGATCTATCCCTTCCGCCGCTGCAATACCATGCCTGCCAAAGTCTGTCTCTACTACCATATGGGACAGTGCGCGGGGCCGTGCGAATATGAAGTAGACCCGGCTGTATACGAACAGTATGCGGCAGGTGTTGCTTCGTTTCTCAACGGCAATACAGCGAAAGTGGAAAAGCAGCTCAAAGAGGAGATGCTGAAGGCAAGCGCTGCACTCGAATTTGAAAAGGCCAATGAATACAAGCAGATGATCGAATCGATCCATCAGGTCGTGGACAAGCAGATGATCCAGGTCGAAAATAAAGGATCGAAAGATGTTTTTGCCTGGTATGCCGACAAGGGATATCTGGCAATCCAGGGCTTCCTGGTCCGCCAGGGAACGGTGCTCAACAAGGAGTTTCGCCTGAAGCCCCTGTACGGCAGCGCGGAAGATGCATTTACATCCTTCCTCCTGCAGTATTATGAAGACCATCCCAAAGCCGCTGAGCTTGTCCTGCCGCAGTCATTTGACGCAGAGGGACTTGCGGAAGTTCTCGAGATGCGGATCTTCCAGCCGGAGAAGGGATACCGGAAGAAACTGATCGGCATGTGTGTCGACAACGCGAAAAAACAACTCGATCTGAAATTCGAGATCGTTGAAAGAGAAGAAGAAAAAACCGCTGAAGCGGTGCGTGATCTTTCCGAAAAAGCAGGCCGGCCGATGAACCGGGTCGAACTGTTCGATAACTCGCATATCAGCGGCGCTTTTACCGTCGCGGCATGTGTCGTATATGAAAACGGCTATCCCGACAGGAAGAATTACCGTCTGTATAAACTGCATACCGGGAACAGCGATATCGATTCGATGAAGGAAGTGCTTTACCGCCGGTATTTCCGTCTCCTGAAAGAAGGAAAGCAGATGCCTGACGGCATCCTGGTGGACGGCGGCAGAACACAGATCGATGCCGCAAAAGAGATCATCGGTGCCCTGGACCTCGATATCCGCATCATGGGCCTGGTCAAGGATGATCATCACAATACGGACAGCCTGATGGATGAAAACGGAGAGGTTATTCCCGTACCGAAGGATTCCGCTTTGTTTTTCCTGCTGACGAGAATGCAGGATGAGGTTCACAGAAGGGCAGTTTCCTATCACCGTCAGCTGCGTGCCAAGGCACAGACCCGTTCTATCCTTGATGAAATCGAAGGGGTCGGCCCCAAACGTAAAAAAACGCTTCTTAAAGCGTTCGGCAATTTTACAAATCTGAAAAACGCGTCCATGGAGGAGATCGCACAGGTCATCCCGCAGAAAGCTGCGGAGAATGTCTATGCCGCCCTGCATACAGAAGAAAACAAATGGGGCTGTAACGAGTAAGCAAAAATGAGTGAAGCCTTAAAGCTTACAAGAGGTTACGCCTCTTTTTCTTTGCGGGTCAGACACAATCAGCGTTCTCAAACAGCCAGATGTTAAAAAGATAA
>CADBPK010000248.1 GCA_902796465.1 uncultured Erysipelotrichaceae bacterium
AATATCGTCCCGTTTTCGAATCCTTTGCCGACTTTATCCAGGGCAGGGATCAGATCTTCATTAATAATAGAGAGCCCGTCTTTTTCTCTGAGCAGTTCGGCCGTGCATTTTTCCGCCTGTGCGGAAAGGCCGTGTTCCACACTATAGAAAAGGGTATTGGTACCGGCTGCCGGTACGCTGACCTGAACCGGACGCTCTTCCTGCTGCTGGTTGAAAGCATTGATATATTCCATGCAGTTTTCGTCTTTCCCGAGCAGGGCAAGGGAGGAACGGTACGCAGACATCATGGCTTCATCCAGCGGATTGATGATCGCACAGCTCAGTCCGTTCTGCATCGCCATTGAGAGGAATGTGGAGTTGATGCGTTTCCTCTGGGGAAGTCCGAAAGAGATATTCGAAACACCCAGTACGGTATGTCCGTGCATTTCTTCATGGATCGTGCGCAGGGCACCCAGTGTCCTGAGGGCGGAACGGTTATCCGAGGAAATAGTGAGAGCCAGTGTGTCGATCACGATGTCCTGGCGGGGTATCCCGTATCTGTCAGCTGCTTCATATATTCTCCGGGCAATGGCGATCCGTTTTTCAGGCTCTTCCGGAATGCCTTCTTCATCCAGGCACAGTCCGACCAGGACACCGCCGTATTTGGCGACCAGCGGCATGACTGCTTCGATGTTCTCTTTTTTTCCGTTGACGGAATTGACCATGGCTTTTCCGTTGTAGATCCTGAGTCCTCTTTCCAGTGCTTCGATATCAGATGTATCGATCTGCAGGGGCAGGTTGGTAACGGATTGAATTGCCTTGACGGCTTCCTCCATCATCTCCGGTTCATTGATCTCAGGCAGACCGAGATTGACATCCAGGATCTCTGCACCGGCTTCTTCCTGCCGGAGTGCTTCCTGCAGGATGTAGTTCATATCATGATTTCGCAGCGCTTCCTTCAGTTTTTTCTTTCCTGTCGGATTGATCCTTTCACCGATGATCACGGTCTTCTCACCGATCGCAACTGCTTTTCCGTAGGAGGATACATAGGTATATGTTTTTTTCTCAGCCGGAGAAAAAGGCTTTTCCTTCAGCGCGGCGATCATTTTCCGCATGTGGACAGGCGTTGTTCCGCAGCAGCCGCCGGCAATCTGTATGCCGATGTCGGCAATCTCTTCCATGTATGCGGTAAACTGGTCGGCGTCGATATCATAATAGGTCCTGCCATGGCGTTCTACAGGCAGCCCGGCATTCGGCTTTACGATCAGAGGCAGGGATGTGACTTCACGCATCCTTCTGACGATCGGGATCATCTGTTTCGGGCCGAGGGAACAGTTGACGCCGAGCGCATCTACGCGCAGTCCTTCGAGCATTGCCGCAACTGCTTCAACCGGTTCACCCGTCAGCATCTTCCCGTTGTCGTCAAAGGTGACCGTCACACAGATGGGAAGATCGGAATTTTCTTTTGCGGCCAGCACGGCGGCTTTCGCTTCATAGCCGCTGGACATTGTTTCGATCTGGATCAGGTCAACAGGAAGCCGGCTGCCGATGCGGACGATCTCGGAGAATGTCTGTACGGCTTTTTCAAACGGAAGATCTCCCATGGGTTCCAGCAGTTTTCCTGTCGGGCCGATATCCAGGGCAATAAATGCGTCGGATCTGCCGGTATTCTCTTTCGCTTTCTGGGCATTGTCGACCGCGGCTTCCACGATCTCTTTCAGCTGATCCGGATATTTGAACCCGTTTGCCCCGAAGGTATTTGTATAAATGATGTCACTGCCGCAGTTCAGGTATTCGGTATGCAGCCGGACGATTTCATCCGGATGGGTGAGATTCCACATTTCCGGCAGTTCACCGCGTCCCAGTCCGAGAGACTGCAGGATGGTGCCTGTGCCGCCGTCGGAAAAAAGCATTTCCCTGTTTAAACGTTCTTTAAATGTTTTCATGTGTTTCTCCTTTCCGCCTGTACACGCAGCTGCCTGCCATTGCACAGGTATTGCATGGATCGTCATGGCATGATGTCTCGTGTTCCGAAAGACCGATGAAGGCAGTCATCGATTTGGAAGGGATCATCAGAAAAGAATCGGTCAGCGTGATCCCGGCTGTTTTTTCCAGGTCCAGCAGACGCGCAAAATCGGTCTGAAGGGATAAAGGCAGGTCCCCGTATCCGGGAGAATACCAGCCTGCTGTGTAATAGCCTTCCTTCCGCATCTGTTCACTGATTTCCGCATGCAGAGACCGGAAGTATGTTTCCGTCATAGCCGATCCGGCTGCCTGCAGACCGGAAGCTTCCAGGACGGAACCGATCGATGCGCGGCGGATCAGCCGGTCCGGTTCATGACCCAGCGTGCAGGCCGCCAGGATCACTTTGGTACATCCGCTGATATATCTGCGGAAAGACGCAGATCTTATGACTGTATTTTCAATGATGACGGCATCTTCCGTTTCCTTTAAAGGGAATATGCGCCATGTGCTGCGCGGTGTGATGCAGGCATTCAGCCTGGCGACGCACTCTTCACACAGCGTACTGTCTTCCGGAAGTGACCATCCGAGATATCTTCTGACATCGCGGAGATCCGGTGTAATCATTTGATGATCGCGAACAGATTATTCAGAATGCCGCCCGCGACTTCCGGCTTGTTCATGGAATAGATATGGATATGCGTAACGCCGTGGGCGATCAGGTCGATGATCTGCTCACTGGCATAGATAATGCCTGCCTGTTTCATGGCATCCGGATCATCGCCGAACCGGTCGACGATCATGGAGAACCTGCGCGGTACCATAGTGCCGGAAAGGGCAACCGACCGTTTCAGCTGCCGGGCATTCGTGATCGGCATGATGCCTGCCAGTACAGGCAGTTCGATGCCTTTCTCACGGATCCGGTAAAGGAAGTGATACAGGATCGAATTGTCGAAGAACATCTGGGTGGTCAGAAAATCACATCCGGCATCC
>CADBPK010000249.1 GCA_902796465.1 uncultured Erysipelotrichaceae bacterium
ACGCATATCCTGTCCCGGTGTGCTGTTTGTTGTCAGGAAGAAACGAAGCGCATCGACACCGTATTCATCGATAACTTCCATCGGATCGACACCGTTGCCGAGTGATTTGGACATCTTGCGTCCCTGTGCGTCACGGATCAGGCCATGGATCAGGACATCACGGAACGGTCTGTTCTTTGTGAAGTGTCTTCCCTGGAAAGCCATACGCGCAACCCAGAAGAAGATAATGTCATATCCGGTAACCATAGTGGAAGTCGGATAGTATCTCTGATAGTCGGCAGTATCTTCCGGCCACCCGAGTGTCGCAAACGGCCACAGGGCACTGGAGAACCATGTATCGAGAACGTCTTCGTCCTGGATCCATTCATCTTTGTTTTCCGGTTCGCCTTCAGTGACAAGTGTTTCACCTGTCTTTATGTTATACCAAGCAGGAATGCGGTGTCCCCACCAGAGCTGTCTGGAGATGCACCAGTCTTCGATATTTTCAAGCCACTGCACAAAAGTCTTTTCGAAACGTTCCGGATAGAAGTTGATCTTCTGATCTTCCTCATTCTGATGTGCAAGCACATCTTCCGCAAGCGGCTTCATCTTTACGAACCACTGCTGGGAAAGATACGGCTCAACAACGCAGTGTGTACGTTCGGAATGACCGACATTGTGCGTGATGTTTTCGATCTTGACGAGATTGCCGGCAAGGCGGATATCTTCTGTCAGGGCATCACGGCATTCATATCTGTCCTGTCCCTCATATTTTCCGGCAAGCGCGTTCATTGTTCCGTCCGGATTCATGCAGATGGGCTTTTCCAGACCGTGGCGTTCAGCGATCAGGAAGTCATTGGGATCATGTGCCGGCGTACATTTCATGGCACCGGTTCCGAAGTCGAGATCAACATAATCATCGCCGATGATCGGGAGTGCTTCACCGTTGGCAGGATTGATCGCATGCAGACCGATCATGTGCTTGAAACGCTCATCTTCCGGATTGACAACAACGCATACATCACCGAACATCGTTTCCGGACGTGTTGTTGCAACGGTAAATGTATCACCTGTTTCAACAACTTTATAGTTGAAGTAATACATCTTGCCGGGATCATCCTGATAATAAACTTCAATATTGGATAAAGCCGTGCGTGCTTCCGGATCCCAGTTGATGATACGCCAGCCGCGGTAGATCAGACCTTCTTCATAGAGCTTAACAAATACATGTTTGACAGCGTTGTTGAAGCCGTCATCCATCGTGAATCGCTCTCTTGTGTAATCAAGGCTGTTGCCGAGTTTTGCCCACTGTTTGCGGATCACTGCGGCATATTCTTCTTTCCATTCCCATGCTCGTTCCAGGAATTTTTCACGGCCGATATCATACCGGGAAATACCTTCTCCCTTCAGACGGGCATCAACTCTCGCCTGGGTCGCGATGCCTGCGTGATCCATACCGGGAAGATACAGCATGTCATATCCCTGCATTCTCTTATATCTTGCAATGATATCCTGAAGTGTATTGTCCCATGCGTGACCGATATGGAGAATACCCGTAACATTCGGCGGCGGAATGACAATCGTGAATGGTTCTTTTGTCTTGTCTCCTGCTTCAAAATAGCCTTTTTCCAGCCATTCATTATATCTGCCTTCTTCTACTTTCAGATGATCATATTTGGCTGCCAGTTCTTTTTTCATACGATAACCTTCCCTTCATATAAAAAGCGTCCCGATGCACAGGACGCCGGACTTGCGTGGTACCACCTTGCTTGCTTCTCAATATGCGTAACGTGCATCATACGATTCTTCTTACTGCTGTTTCGGAAGAATATGCTCACGGACGACTTCGGACAACTTCATGATCTGCTTGCACCAACCGCAGACTCTCTAGACATGAGGGAAAGTCTTACTGCTTCCGCTTCATCGCTTTATCAATTTTATAAAAAACAGGTGAAGATGTAAAGATGGAATTTTACACAAACCTGTCGTCGATTTCCTTTTTGTTAAACAGTTTTAAAGTTATATAAGCCGCACCGGCAAGCATCCCTGCATGAAAGATCAGGGAAACATAAGGATGAACGGTAAACGCGCTTGTCAGTAACGCAAAAACGATGAACATCGATAGCGCAATCATGATATAGACGCCTGATACGCAGAAGAAGTACAGTATTTTCTTGTTGCGGTATTCCTGTTTTTCCGGGAGATTGCTCATGCTCATATTGTATGGATATCAATAAGTTTTTTCAATCATTTCGTGTGTTATCATACAGTTATGTGCGGAAGATATGTCTTTTATGATGAACGAAATCAGAAACTGAAGGAATTCATTGAACTGGCCAACAGGAAACTTCCCCCGGAAACAGTAGCGAAGGTTTCCCTTTTTGATGTTGTTCCTTCCGAAAAGGCGTTTGCCGGTGTCTGCATCAATAACCGTCATGTCACCAGGATCATGCAGTGGGGATTTCCCCTTAATAAGAAACTGGTCATCAATGCAAGATGTGAAACAGTTTTCCAGTCGCCCTTTTTTGCCGGTTCAAGACCATGTGTCCTCCCCTGTACGGGATATTATGAATGGTCTGTCAAGCCGCGTGTTAAATATCTCATTACAACGGAATATTCACCCTTTTATCTTGCTGGCATCTGTAAAATATTTGACGGAGAAGCTCATTTTGTCATACTTACCCAGGACGCGGTATCTTCCCAGAAAGATATTCATCCGCGGGAACCTGTGATCTTTGATTATGAACACGCACGGCAGTGGTGCGCCTCGGATGACCCGGCTTCTCTTCTTGTCTATTCCGAAAAAAAGAGGATCCTCAGTCCTCTAAAATAGGCCGAGATCCTCGTTGTGTGTTATCTTCAGGTGTTCGTATGCCTTGTGGGTAACGACTCTTCCCCTGCTTGTTCTGTTAACGAATCCGATCTGGATCAGATACGGTTCATATACATCTTCCAGTGTTGTTGTTTCCTCACTGATGGAATTGGCCAGTGCCTCCAGACCGACAGGTCCGCCGTGGAAACGGTCAATAATGCCTCTCAGATAGCGGATATCCACCTCATCCAGACCTAATGAATCTACATGCAGCCGGTCAAGCGATTCTGCCGCTAGTTCTTTTGTGATGACGCCGTCATTCAGTACCTGGGCAAAATCGCGGATCCGTCTGAGCAGACGGTTGGCGATTCGCGGTGTTCCGCGGGAACGCTTTGCGATCTCTTTTACTGCATCCGGATTGATATCGACGCCGAGCACACGCGCGCTTCGGGCAACGATATCGCCTAACTGTCCGTTCGTGTAATAATCCAGTTTGGAAATAATACCGAAGCGGTCACGCAGCGGTGCGGAAAGATCACCTGCCCGTGTTGTTGCGCCGACGAGCGTAAACGGCGGCAGATCGAGCCGGACGCTTCTGGCACCGGAATCCTTGCCGACCATGATATCGATACAGAAATCTTCCATGGCGGGATACAGTACTTCTTCGATCATTTTCGGAAGTCTGTGGATCTCATCAATAAACAATACATCACCAGGCTCCAGCACAGAAAGTACGGCAGCCAGATCACCGGCTTTATCGATACTCGGTCCTGAAGTCACACGTACATTCGTATGCATTTCTTCCGCCAGGATATAGGCAAGTGTCGTTTTCCCGAGACCGGGCGGACCATACAGGAGAACATGATCCAGCGGTTCATTTCTCTGTAAAGCAGCCTTGATGAAGATACGCAGGTTATCCTTAAGCGCATCCTGTCCAACATAATCATTCAGCCTGCGCGGACGGATCGTTTCTTCTTCGTCGCCGCTTACCTTCTGTACAGATAAAACATCATTTTCCATACATCAGCCTCCAAGCTTTTTCTTCATGAGGAACTGGAGTCCCATACGGATATATTCTTCTGTCGTGAGTCCCGGCTTCTCATTCATTATATTCGCAGCCGAATTGATTTCCGCCGTTTTATAGCCAAGATTTTTCAAAGCTTCCATCGCTTCTGCGACAGCCGCCGGAACAGCTTTGCCTTTCTGCTCTGTTTCAACAAGTTTTCCTTTCAGATCAAGGATGATCTGTGATGCTGTCTTGTTGCCGATACCGGGCATGGATTTGAGAAATGCAACATTACCCTGTTCGATGGATCCGATAATCGTATCAGCGTCAGCTTTTGTCAGCATCGGCATTACAGTTTTGGGACCGATTCCTTTTACGGAGATCAGCCGCATGAAAAGCTCTTTTTCCCGCATACTTTCAAACCCGAACAGGCTTACGTCATTTTCCGTAATATGCATATATGTGTATATATTGACCTGTTCATTCAGTCTTATCTTATCCGTATGCGGATAATAGATCTCCCATCCGATACCCTGGTTGTTTACGATAATGGTATCAACGGTATATGCAGCGACTGTACCGGTTATAAAAGCGATCATTTTCCTACTCCCTGTAATCCATAATATATGTTCCGACGATGACCTGGTCTCCTTCTTCCGCACCTGCTTCCAGTAATGCTTTATCCACACCCATTCTGCCGAGTGTCAGGGCAAAACGGTAAGCTTCTTCATCACGGTCCAGATCAGTCTGCGATACGATGCGGTCGATCTTGTAAGAAACGACTTTCCATCTGTGCGGTCCTTCACTGACGATGGTGAAATCAGGACGTTTCGGTTCATAACGATAAACGACAGTTTCCTCAACTTCCGCAGGAACAACTTCTTTTGTCTTCTCACGTTCTTCTTCGATCAGATCCATTGTCCTGTAGAGAACAGGTTCAATACCTTTATGCATGACTGCACTGATCTCAAAGATCTCAAGGTCCGGATATTTTTTGCGGAATTCCTCAAGCTGAAGAGAAGCGTATTCATCATCCATTTTATTTGCAACGACGATCTGGG
>CADBPK010000250.1 GCA_902796465.1 uncultured Erysipelotrichaceae bacterium
CGGCCTTCCAGCCTGCGGACAGTTTTCTGCCAGTCTGCGATATCGTAGATACATTTCGCTTCTCCCGTCAGCGCCCGGATCTTGTCCGCCGCTTCCGCAGTTTTGTCTTCCGGCAGACATTCCGCCAGCCGTTCCTGCAGACTTTCATCCGTACGGGTGATCACCGGCCTGACATGAAACAAACTGCTAAAATCATACAGAAAACTGTGTTTCCGGAATCCGTAAACAGCGAAAATATCCTGATATTCATTCAGTATTATTTCTGACTCTGTGTTTGAATACTTCCGTTCCATGCACTTATTATATCGTATGATCCCTTTTGTTTTCAGCGATTCCGAAAGCTTTTTTATTCCATCACAGTCACGCGTTCCCGGTCATTTGTATCCGGCTGATGCGGTGCAGGCATTTCTTCCGGCATGCCGAGGGAAAGGATGCCGGTGATGCGGAACGCCGGTCCGAGTGACAGGATCTTTCTGACATTTTCTTCGGCGTCTTCCTCTTTTTCATCCTTCCGCAGATGGATCTGTACCCAGCAGCTCCCGACTCCTTCATTGGCTGCCGCCAGATGCATAAATGACAAGGCGATCGAAGTGTCTTCCGCCCATGTATCCGCAATCGAACTGTCCGCAGCCGGGATAACAGCTGCGTACGCATTTTCCAGCATGGCGCCTCCTGCCTGTTTGACGTGTGCCAGCTGCTTCAGGATTTCCCTGTTCCGGACAACGATAAACCGGCATGGCTTCTGATTCCTGCTGGTCGGTGCCGACAGTCCCGCCTGTACGATCCTCTCAAGAGAATCTGCCGGTATTGCCTTTCCGCTGTAACGGCGTACGCTTCTTCTTATTCTCAGAACATTATTGAATTCCATAATGAATTCCTCCGCTGCTTTTATTGTATCTTTTTCCAAGGCATTTGCATAAGACTGTGCTTACTTCAGTACACAGAATACAAAGCATATGCCATAATGAATTTATGAGGAACATTATCCTGATTCTGTTTGTACTTGCCGGTCTTACGGATATATGGTGCGCAGAGACTCAGAAAAAAAGAATCATGAAACCTTTCCTGATGCCGCTTCTCGCTTTATGGTATTTCCTGTCTTCTTCAAGCCCGGATTACAGGATTATCGCAGGGCTGTTTTTCGGCTGGATGGGAGATGTGATCCTTCTGGAAAAAAACAAAAAGAGAATTGTGGCAGGACTGGCGGCATTCTTCATGGGACATGTCATGTACATATGTGCCGTATTCCGTCCTGTGCAGTTCTCCTTATATATGACTGCCGGTATTCTGATCTATTCTGCCTATATTTTCCTTGTCGTCAGGAAGCTGTTTCCGTATGTCGGCAGAAAAATGCGGGTCCCCGTTTCCATCTATATCCTGATTATTTCACTGATGAGTTTTCTGGCTTTTGTGCGGGCTTCTGCCTATCCTTCCCTTCCGGTTTGCCTGATCTGGGCCGGTTCCGTCTTCTTCGTGATTTCGGATTCGATCCTTGCTTTTGCGTTTTTCCGGAAGAAACGGGAACATCTGGTGATGGAGACGTATCTGGCTGCGCAGCTTCTGATCGTGCTTGGCTTCCTTTTCTCCTGACCGGTTTTTTCTTTTTCTTCGTATCCCGTTCTGTGTTCTCTGTCATCCAGCGCAGGCTCCTGTTGTATTTTACCAGCCTCTGAATCATCTGCCGGAGATGCTCTTTTTCGATGGTTCCTTCCTTCCGGTATTTTTTTAACGCCGGAAGACGGCGCAGCTGCAGGACTTCCTCCTTCATCTTCTGATAAGGTATGCCGTAATGCTTGCCGCCGGAAGAGAACAGATAGATAAATGCATTTTCCGCATCACGGAAGATCGTTCCGACCGGATGATCAAATACATGATCTTCCATGAAGGAATTCTTTTCCTCCGCTGTTTTCATCTGTTTTTCCCTGCGTTCCTTTTCACTCTGCACGCGGCGGATCATCGGCTCGACCTTATTGGTCAGATGTCCTTCCGGATCAAACATTTCGGGATGGTCAAACCGGTGCAGGACCTCCGGCATCAGGGAGTATGTCTCCCCGTTCCATTCTGCCTTGATCCTGCTTTTCCTGTTCCTGCTCAGTTCATACGCTTCCGCTTTTCCGTTTTTCAGTGCATGGACGTAATACAGTCTGTTTTCTTTCCGTATGACATCCCCTGCTTTGATGCGTACGCTGAGTTCAAAGCGCGGATGATTGTTCGGACTCAGTTTTTCCTGGTCCAGAATGGCATTCACGGCATACATGTCACGGTTACGCAGACTGTCCAGCTTC
>CADBPK010000251.1 GCA_902796465.1 uncultured Erysipelotrichaceae bacterium
ACCTGGTATCAGGCAGGCTCTCCGATTAGATCGGATTTGAAAGATTTCTATTTAGAATCGCTTGATTTCTTTATAGTTATCTTTATATTACTTTTCTATCATATCACTTTATCAAAAAAGGCAGGAATATTCCTGCCTCAATCATGACATTAAGGTTTTGACGCTTACGTTGTAGCGGTGATCATCCGCATCCACAACGATCGTCTTTCCGTTGATGTCGATATTCTCAAGAATCAGTTTAGCAACTTCTGTTTCAATTTCTTTCTGGATATGACGCTTCATCGGACGAGCACCGAATACCGGGTCTACGCCGCATTCAAGAATTCTGTCTTTTGCCCTGTCTGTGACTTCCAAACGGATATCTCTGCTTTCCAGACGTTTCCTGAGTTCATTGAGGAACTTGTCAGCGATCAGTTTCAGTGATGCATCATCCAGTGCGTTGAAGACGATGATCTCATCGATACGGTTGATCAGCTCCGGTTTGAAGAACTTATGTACTTCATCTTCATAATGGCTGCGCCGCACAACAGGATCTGTTTCAAAAGCAAACTGGCTTCCGAGATTGGATGTCATGATGATGATCGTATTTTTGAAGTCGACCGTAACACCCTTGGAATCCGTAATACGTCCGTCATCCAGGATCTGAAGCAGGATATTGAATACATCCGGATGCGCTTTTTCGATTTCATCGAGAAGTACGATGCTGTAGGGAGAACGGCGCACCTGTTCCGTCAGCTGTCCGCCTTCTTCGTAGCCGACATAACCCGGAGGAGCTCCGATCAGACGTGATACGCTGAATTTTTCCATATATTCAGACATATCGATCCTCACGATACGGCTTTCATCGTCAAACAGCTGCTGGGCAAGAGCCTTGGCTACTTCTGTTTTGCCGACACCGGTCGGGCCGAGGAACAGGAAGGAACCGAGCGGACGATTTTCATCCTGGATCTGTGCTTTGGAACGCATGATGGCATCACTGACAAGCTTCAGGGCTTCATCCTGACCCATAACACGTTTTCGTAAGACTTCCGGCAGATGCAGGATCTTCTGGCGTTCTGTACTTACAAGGCGGCTGACTTCGATATGTGTCCACCTGGAAACGACTTTGGCTATCATCTCTTCATCCACAACCTGCCGGATCATGGAATTCTGACGCAGGCTGTCTGCCTCATGGATCCGCTTTTCAAGTGTAGGGATCGTATCGTATTTGAGTTTTGCGGCCGCTTCATAATCTGCGTCATTCTGCGCCTGTGTCAGGTCCAGTTTGGCTTTTTCCAGAAGTTCCTTGTCTTCTTTCACGGCATCGAGCTTTTTCTTTTCACTCTGCCATTTGGAGAATTTTTCTTCCTTGACTTCATTCAGATCGGCCAGTTCCCTGCGGATCTCTTCCAGTCTTTCCTGTGCCTTGTCATCATCCTCATCCTTCATGGATGTTTCCTCGATCTGCAGCGTCATGATCTTTCTGGAAAGCTCATCCAGTTCAGCCGGCATGGAATCCATTTCCACCCGGATGCTTGCGCAGGCTTCGTCGATCAGGTCAATTGCCTTATCCGGCAGGACCCTGTCTGTGATATACCGGTTGGAAAGCATCGCTGCTGCGATAATGGCATCATCCCGGATCTGCACACCGTGATGGGATTCAAAACGGTCTTTTAATCCGCGGAGAATGCTGATCGTATCTTCCACTGTCGGTTCATTGACCATGATCTTCTGGAATCTTCTTTCCAGAGCACGGTCTTTTTCAATATATTTTCTGTATTCATCAAATGTTGTTGCACCGATGCATTTCAGTTCTCCTCTTGCCAGCATCGGCTTGAGCAGATTTGCGGCATCCATACTGCCTTCTGTCTTGCCGGCACCGACAAGGTTGTGCAGCTCATCGATAAAAAGGATAATACTGCCGTTGGAGCCCTGAACCTCTTTGAGTACGCCTTTCAGACGTTCTTCAAACTCACCGCGGTATTTGGCACCTGCGATCAGCGCTCCCATATCCAGTTCAATGAGTTTCTTGTCTTTCAGACCAAGCGGTACATCGCCTTTCATGATCCTCCAGGCAAGACCTTCAACGATTGCAGTTTTGCCGACACCTGGTTCACCGATCAGGACAGGGTTGTTCTTGGTTTTCCGGGAAAGGATCTCAATAACCCTCCGGATCTCGTCATCACGGCCGATTACCGGATCGATCCTGCCGTCTTTTACATCCTGGACAATGTCATGCCCGTATTTCTTAAGGGCATCAAGCTGTCCTTCATTTCCTGCTGAATCCATTGTCATGCCCTTTCTGCGGTCATCTTCCGCGTATGCAATATTCGCTGCCGTGAGATTAAAAGCAGATGAAAGCTTCTGGATGATCCCTGCTTTTGTCTGGAATAATCCTGTAAGCAAAGCGGCTGTACTCATATAGGAGTCGCCTTTCTGCTTCATGTATGTCAGAGCATTTTGGTATCCCTCTGAAACATAACGGGAGAGCATCGGTTCTCCTGCACCGCTGACTTGCGGCAGTTTTTCCAGAGATTCCTTCACGACTCTGAGAAGATCGTTTTTTGAAATATTCAGTCTTTCAAAGATGCCGTCAAGCCCGTCATCTTCAAGCATTGCGCTGAGAATATGTTCTGCGGTGATCTCGCTGTGATGGCGCTGTCTTGCCAAATTGACCGCATTTAAAATGATTGACTGAAGTTGTTCGGTCATCTGTTCAATATTCATTATTATTTACCTCCTTTGGATCAGGAAAATTGTCTTTTAAAACGCTGCCAGATATTCTCCTTGCCGGGATCACTCTGCAGTTTCTGCAGTTGTTTATAAAGTTCTTTTTCTTTGGAATTCAGATTCTTGTCAATTCTGATACGGACTGTACAGATCTGATCACCCTGCTTTCCGCCGCGGATATCAACGACTCCTTTATTCTTGAGTCTGAGCCTGGAACCGTCCTGTGTTCCCGCCGGTATTTTCATGGAAACATCACCGTGGATCGTCGGTACGTCAACAGTTGTTCCGAGAGTTGCATCTACGGCACTGACCGGTATTTCAAGCAGGATATCTTTCCCGTCGCGGACGAATTTGTCATGTTCACGGACATAGATCTCAATATAGAGATCACCGTTCGGACCGCCGTTCTCTCCGCGTTCGCCTTTTCCGGCAATACGCAGCTGCTGTCCGGATGAGATGCCGGCAGGAATCTTCAGTTCCACACTTGTGCGGTTCGTGGAATATCCCCTTCCCTGGCAGTGCGGACATACTTTGCGGATCTTCTTGCCGGTTCCGCCGCAGTCAGGACATACGCCCTGTGTCTGCATCATGCCCAAAGGAGTTCTCTGGGTTCTGACCGTCACACCGCTGCCGCGGCATGTGGAACATGTCTCGACGTCAGAAGGACTGTTGGCACCGGATCCGTTACAGTATTTACATGTTTCATCTACGGAAATATTGATCGTTTCGGTTTTGCCGAAACATGCCTCCATAAATGAAATCGTCATGCGCATCAGTTTATCCGCACCTTTTCTCGGAGCATTCGAACGTCTTGACGTACGTGAACCGAACCCGCCGAAGCCGCTGCCGAACATGCTGGAGAAAATATCTCCCAGATCTCCGAAGTCATCAAAACCGCCGGAAGAGAATCCGCCGAATCCGGCTGATCCATCCATACCCGCAAATCCGAACTGGTCATAGGTCTGACGCTTCTGCGGATCACTGAGCACTTCATATGCCTCATTGACCTCTTTGAATTTTTCAGCCGCATCAGGCTCCTTATTCACATCCGGATGATATTTCTTTGCCAGTTTACGAAAGGCTTTCTTGATTTCATCTTCACTGGCACCCCTGGATATGCCAAGGATCTCATAGTAGTCTCTTTTTTCAGCCATACGAAACCAGCCCTCACTTTCTTTTTAAGAGACGGGATGCAGGTTTCCCCGCATCCCAGTTATGATTTTAGTTCTTTTCCTGGAAGTCGGCGTCAACGACATCATCATGTGCTGCACCTGTAGGGCCGGACTGCTGTCCGCCGAAACCGCCTGCGAAATCATTCGGATTCGGCCCGCCCTGTGCACCGGCATTCTGGTACATCTGCTGTGCCATTGCCTGCGCAGCCTGTTCCAGAGCATCCAGCTTTGTCTTCAGAGAAGCCATATCGTTGTCATCGATCGCTTTCTGCAGTTCATCTCTCAGTTTCTGTACTTCCGCCTTCTGTTCCGGTGTGACATTCGGATTATCAGCTTTCAGTGTTTCATCGATCTGGTTGATGTAAGCTTCTGCCCTGTTTCTTGTCTCGATCTCTTCCTTGCGCTTGTCATCTTCCGCTTTGTGCGTTTCCGCTTCCCTGACCATACGGTCGATCTCTTCTTCGGACAGGCCGGAAGAGTTTGTGATCGTAATGGACTGTTTCTTGTTTGTGCCCTTATCGATCGCGGATACATTCACAATACCGTTGACATCGATATCGAATGTTACTTCGATCTGCGGAACACCCCTTCTTGCCGGTGCGATACCGTCAAGCTGGAAGTTGCCGAGCGTCTTGTTGTCATGTGCCATCGGTCTTTCACCCTGCAGGACATGGATGTCAACTGCCGGCTGGTTGTCTGCCGCGGTGGAGAAGATCTGGGACTTGGAAGTCGGGATCGTTGTATTACGCGGGATCAGTACGGTCATAACGCCGCCGAGTGTTTCAATACCGAG
>CADBPK010000252.1 GCA_902796465.1 uncultured Erysipelotrichaceae bacterium
GGTATTTCGGCGTGAATACTATGTGATATCTTGTATAATACTTTGTGTGTGCCAACGAATCGTACTTCTTGGCCATATCTGCACCTCTTCTTTCTATTCATAGTGACTTCGACAATCCTATGATAGCTGATGAGGTGCTTCTTTCTCCAAGAAGCACCGGCCGTCCACCTGCCTAGCAGGTGGTTTTCTTGTTTCGCACATTCCTTCTTTTCTCTTCGTATTTGATTTCTTCTTGTGCTCAACTGTCCACTTAGGACGAACTAAAAATGCCGCATCACTGCGGCATTTCTTGTTGTGTGATCTTTTCCCCACTAAGGATCTTTTCGACTTCTTCTTTCACAAATTTGACCTGGTTTTCATTCGGGAATACCACCGAAAGGTTTCTGCCCGGCATGGAGGCACATTCCGCACCGCCGACTGTACCGGTAATATGGTACTGGATGATATCCCAGGACGCCATGTCATTGACCTGCATACTCGTGAAAGCCCAGATGGAATTCTTGGAGATATTTGTCAGGAACATACCGCTTAAGGCATCCAACAGTTCCGCAAAGTTATTGATGATATCCGGAGAAAGGATCTCTTTGATCATTGCCCTCAGAACGATGATCTGATGTTCATTACGTCCGAAATCACCGTTGGGCAGGGAATATCTTGCTCTTACATATGACAGGGCATTATCCCCGGTCAGATGGATCTGTCCTGCCGGGAAATCTGTCGAGCCGGTACTGAACGCGTACGGATTCTCGATATCTACACCTCCCAGTGCGTTAACAATCGTTTTATAAGTCGCGAAGTTGACAAGGAGGTACCGGTCCACATCAAACCCCAGATACTCTGTCAGGGATTTGACGGAATTTGAAATGGTATAGATACCCATATGGGTCAGCTTGTCATAGGAATCACCCATAGCCGGATTTGGTATATACGCGTCTCTGGGCAGCGAACAGATCAGGATCTGTTTTGTTTCCGGATTTACCGCCATGATGATATCGACATCTGTCCTGGTTCTCAAAGCCAATTCCGCATCCCTGGAGTCACTTCCGGCAATGAATACAGTAAACGGATCTTTTGTGATATCTATCGTTTTTGTGAATTCAGCTTCCTGCTGAAGCGTAAAGATATCTACGATAAACGTATCTGTCAGGAATCCGGGGAATTCTTCCTCGATCGTATCCGCATACGCCTGGTTCATGATCAGCGCCTGCCCGTTGCCGTTATATAAAGCCTGTACCGCATCCCAAAGATTATCAGTCTCATTCAGCCATAACTTTTCCACATCCAGTTTCTTCTGAATCTCTTCTATGGCAAATGCCTGGTTTTCCTGATCCACCGCTTTCTGGGTAATGAACTGCAGGTTTTTATAATCCTGCAGATCCGTGAACGCTGTGATATATCCGGAATTCCGGAATACTTCGATATGATCTGCTTTGTAGTCAGTCGTCAGAGCATAAACGGCAATTCTGGACTCCTCCACATCCGGCAGATCCTTGATGATTTTGCGGATATCATTACCGGTCTGCGGCAGGATAAGTGAAACCATCAGAAGCGACAGGGCAAGCAGGGAATTCAAAACTGAAACACCTGTTCTTTTTCTGTTCCTTGTCTTTTTCAGGGAAAAGTAACCTGTTATCCCCAGCAGCAGGGCAAGAACGACAAACAGCGCGATCCTTGCCTTGGCCGGAGAAATTGGAAAACACCAGAACGTGATAAAAAGCACGGCAGATGCGACCGCAAGGAACAGCCATGTTACTGTTGCCGAGCGGACTCTCTTCCCGCGTTTGATCTTCTTTTTATTGTTATGTGATTCGTAAAACGTCATTCCTTAACACCTTCGTGCCGGAACACTTTCAGAAACGTTCCGAAAAAACACCGGCAGTCAAACAGGAAACTGATATTCCTGACATATTCTCCATCCATTGCGGCTTTTGCGGCATCATTCAGCGCATCCCTGCCGTTGATCTGTGCCCAGCCGGTTATGCCGGGCCGGTAGTTATTCGGTGTCAGTCCGTATTTTCCGGTATACTGATCTCTTTCACGGATCAGATTATCTTGATTCCACAGAGCCGGACGCGGAGCAACGATGGACATATCCCCGATAAACACATTGAAAAACTGAGGAAGCTCATCCAGTGAATACCTGCGGATCCATTTTCCGGATCTTGTTACATATCTTAACGGATCATCCACATCTTCTGTCGGAACATCATGCGGCGCATCCTGTTTCATGGTACGGAATTTATAAATATAAAAGAACTCCTTGTCTTTTCCGAATCTTTTCTGCCGGAAGAAAACAGGCCCGGAAGGATCATCGATTTTTATAATAACGGACAGGATCAGGATAACCGGCAGCAATACTATAATCGCGCACAGTGACAGGATCAGATCCAGAAATCTTTTGAAATATAAATACATCTCTGCCCCCCTCGAAAACTGGGTTTTTCTTAATTTGGAGTGAAGCCTGCAGAAAACTCATGCCCTGTTATACTATCACAATCTGATTGTTCCTACTATATTTTTATTATA
>CADBPK010000253.1 GCA_902796465.1 uncultured Erysipelotrichaceae bacterium
AACGACCGGGACATTTCTGGAACTGGCTTTGCCGGGGATCCTGTCGCGCATCATCGATGACATCGTTCCCGCCGGAGATACGAAGGGCATTGTCATCTGGTGTGTGATCATGGTCGTATGCGCGCTTCTGGCCTGGCTTTTCAATATTCTTGCCAACCGGAACGCTTCCCGTGTGGCGCGTAATATCACGCAGAAGATCCGTCATGACTTGTTTGAAAAGACACTGTATCTGACCTGTTCAAAGACAGATGAATATACCATACCTTCCCTGGAAGGCCGGCTGACGAGCGATACCTATCATGTCCACCGCATGATCGGTATGATGCAGAGAATGGGCGTCAGGGCACCGATCATAACGATCGGCGGCCTCATCATTACATTTATCCTGGAACCGGTGCTTTCCCTGGTTTTTCTTGCGGTCATTCCCTTTATGGCAGTCCTGATCGTCTGGCGGGCTTCACAGGGAATTCCGCTTTTTTCACTTGTCCAGAAAGCAAGCGACAGGATGGCCGGTGTCGTCCGTGAGAATGCGCAGGGCATCCGTGTCATCAAGGCGCTGACCCGTGAAGAAAAGGAAAAGAACCGGTTTGACCATGTGAATACGGAACTGAAAAACCAGGAAGTGCATGCCAGCCGCAAGATGGCGATGATCGATCCGCTGATGAACCTGTTCCTGTATTCCGGTATGATGGGCGTCATCATCGTCGGGGCATGGCGGGTCAATGCCGGTATTTCCGAGACAGGAAAGATCCTTGCGTTCATGTCCTATTTCCAGATGATCTCCCGTGCCATGATGGCAGTCAGCCGTATGTTTATCATGTATTCCCGCGGTATGGCCAGTTCCGGCAGGATCATGGAAGTATTGAACAGTACGAGTGAAAAAGACTGGAAGCCGGAAGAATGTCCGCCCGGGGATCCCGCATATGAACTGGAATTCCGGGATGTTTCGTTTTCCTATCTGAATGTACGCAATAATATTGAGAATATTTCCTTCCGCCTGAAGAAAGGGGAAAAGCTCGGGATCATCGGCGCGACCGGATCCGGCAAGAGTACGATCGTTTCCCTTCTTCTGCATTTTTATCATGCCGGGAGCGGACAGATCTATGTGCAGGGAAAGGATGTGCGCAGCTATGAGCCTTCCGCGCTGCGTTCTCTCTTCGGGACAGTCATGCAGAATGATTTCCTGTTCGGCGGAACGATCGCCGACAATATCCGTTTCGAGAGGGAGATCAGCGATGAAAAACTGATGCAGGCGGAGAAGGATGCGCAGGCATATGAATTCATCTCTGCCCTGCCGGAAAAGGACGGTTACGAGCTGAGCGTCAAGGGAACGAATCTTTCCGGCGGACAGAAACAGAGAGTGCTTCTGGCCCGTGCTTTTGCCGGGGATACGCCGTTCCTGATCCTTGATGACGCCAGCAGCGCGCTGGATTATAAAACAGATGCCGCACTGCGGAAAGCAGCGGCAGAGAATTACGCGGATAAGACCCGGATCATCATTGCGCAGAGGATCTCCTCGATCCAGCACTGCGATCAGATACTGGTTCTTGATCACGGCAGACCGGCAGGCATGGGAAAACATGAGGAACTGCTGAAGACAAATGAACTGTATGCCGCGATCGCCGAGTCACAGATGGGAGGTGCTCTTTTTGAAGGATAAAGATCCAAAAAAGAATTCTTCCGAAACACTGATCCGTCTGGGCGGCTATCTTCTGCGTCATATATGGATGCTTGCCGGGGCAGTCCTTTTCTCCGTTGCCGGCAATGCGGCAGCCCTGATGATCCCGTATTATTCCGGAAAGGCGATTGATGCGATCGGGACGCCGGGAAGTGTTTCATTCGGTGATGTTTTCAGACTGTGCGGAAATATGTTCCTGTTCGTTGCCGCAAGCAGTCTGTTTGCCTATATCGCGCATATCATTCTGATTCAGGTATCTTCACGGATCACACACGAAATGCGGAAAGAAGTATTTGAACATCTGCTTGTCCTGCCGGTGCGCTTTTTTGACCGGAACCAGGCTGGGGACATCATTTCCCGGATTTCGTATGATATAGACACGATCAATACATCACTTTCTTCCGACCTTGTGACGGTCATGACATCTATCATCACCGTTACCGGTTCGTTCCTCATGATGCTCAGGATATCACCGCGGCTCTGCGTGGTATTCTTCGTCACAACGCCGCTGATCATCTTTATTACAAAACACAGGGCAGGCGTAGTGCGTCCGCTGTTCTCAAAGCGTTCCCGGAAGCTTGGTGAGCTGAACGGGTTTATCGAAGAAAAGCTCTCAGGACATAAGACGATCAAAGCCTACGGCAGGGAAGAAACGATGATCGCATCGTTTGATGAAAAGAACCTGGAAGCGGTCGATACGTATTTTGAAGCAGACTATCAGGGTTCCATCGTCGGACCGACGATCATGTTCATCAACAACCTTTCCCTTGCATTGATTTCAGGTCTCGGCGGTCTGCTGTATCTGTACGGACAGATCACCGTCGGCAATATCTCCGCGTTTATCCTGTATTCCAAGCGTTTCTCCGGACCGATCAGCGGGATGGCGGAGATCATGGGAGAACTGCAGTCATCCCTCTCGGCAGCACGCAGGGTCTTTGCCCTGATCGATGAACCGGCAGAACCGGCGGATAATGCGGATGACCATGTGCTTGAAAAGACAAAAGGGGAAGTCGTGTTCCGGGATGTGCATTTCGGCTATACAAAAGAAAAGGAAGTCCTGCATGGTCTGAACCTGACAGCGGAAAGCGGAAAGATGGTCGCGATCGTCGGACCGACAGGTGCCGGCAAGACAACGATCATCAACCTGCTGATGCGGTTCTATGATCCCGACAGCGGAACGATTACGGTGGACGGGCATGACATTCTGCACTGTACAAGAAATTCCCTGCGGAAGGAATTCTCCATGGTCCTGCAGGATACATGGCTGTTTGAAGGGACTATATTTGAAAATGTGGCATACGGAAAAGACGGCGCATCCAGAGAGGAAGTTATCCGGGCATGCAAAGCGGTGGAGATCCACGATTTCATCATGTCCCTGAGAAACGGCTACGATACCGTACTGACCGATGACGGCGTCAATATCTCCAAGGGGCAGAAGCAGCTGCTGACAATTGCGCGGGCAATGCTCAATGACAGCAGGATGCTGATACTGGATGAAGCCACCAGCAACGTTGATTCAAACACCGAAATGAAGATCCAGAAAGCCATGACGGAACTGTGTCAGGATAAAACGACTTTCATCATTGCGCACAGACTGTCTACCGTAAAAAAGGCTGATCTGATCCTTGTCCTGCAGAGCGGCAGCATCATCGAGCAGGGAACGCATGAAGAACTGCTGGAAGCGGGCGGTTTCTATGCATCGCTGTTTAAAGCACAGTGGGAAGTGTAAACAGCCGCATTGCGGAAATCACGGAAGAAGGTATATGATTCTTGTATGCCTGAAGAAAGAAAAACAGTGAATGTTGTTGCGGCCATCATACAAAAGGATGACCGGATACTGGCAACACAGAGAGGATACGGAGAGTTCCGGGACTGGTGGGAGTTCCCCGGCGGCAAGATCGAGAATGGTGAAACACCGCAGGAAGCTCTGAAACGGGAGATCCGGGAAGAGCTGCGGATGCGGATCTGTGTGAAGGATCTGCTCGGAACCATCGAATATGACTATCCGGCTTTTCACCTTTCCATGCAGTGCTTTCGGGCGGAAATCAAGGAAGGCACACCTGTGCTAACGGAACACGAAGCAGTCCGGTGGCTGAGGGAAGATGAACTGGATCAGGTCAGATGGCTTCCTGCGGATGAAACGATCATTGACACGATCAGAAAGAAAATGAGGAAGATAGATGCAGGTCTGGGAAAAGATATTTGAAGTCCTGAAGGAAAAAGGCATGACGCAGAGAGAATTCTCACGGAGAACAGGCATACCTCCGACCACAGTCAGTGACTGGAAGGGAAAGAAGGTAAATCCGAATGCGGAGAAGATCATGGCGATCTGCCATGCCCTTGAGATCACGCCGTATGAACTTTTCGGAGAAGAGGATGATGCCATGATCATAAGGAAAGGCTCGGCAGAACATGATATCCTGATGACCTGGCAGGCTCTGGGACAGCGTGATCAGGACAGCCTCATGGAATATATGACGAAACTGAAGAAGCGGGCAGAATGACCCGTTTTTTTTGAATACCGATATCCGAATAATCGTATATAATAATAGAGGACAACAATTGTACTGAAAAGTTTCATTGACATACGATGTCTGCTGTTTCTATATTTTTGCCCGTAGTTCAGTCTGCTTTATGACATTGTGCAGGTGCAGGAAGGAGAAGATATGCACAATATTTATGGTTATGTAAGAGTCAGTAGTAAAGATCAGAACGAAAACAGACAGCTGGATGCAATGAAAGATATGAATATCCCGGATAAGAACGTATATGTAGACAAGCAGTCCGGGAAGGATTTTGACCGTCCCCAGTACAATCATCTGATGCGGAAAGTCAGGGAAAACGATGTCATCTGTATTCTCAGCATTGACAGGCTTGGCAGAGATTATGAAGAGATCCAGAAACAATGGAGATATATTACAAAAGAGAGGAAAGTAGATATCGTTGTTCTCGATATGCCTCTTCTGGATACCAGAAGGGGAAAAGATCTGATGGGAACATTTCTCGCAGATATCGTTCTGCAGGTTCTGTCCTTTGTGGCGGAAACGGAACGGAAAAATATACGTCAGAGGCAGGCGGAAGGAATCGCCGCTGCCAAAGCGAGAGGAGTCAAATTCGGGAGACCGCGGAAACCGCT
>CADBPK010000254.1 GCA_902796465.1 uncultured Erysipelotrichaceae bacterium
AGTAGCCGTCATTGACAACATAGGACACCACGCCGCCGATCTCTTTCGCAATATACATGATATCCAGACTCATAACAGGGTCGAGATACGTCGCGGACAGTTCCCTGCGGCTGCTGTCATAGACCATGCCGCCGTTGTTTGTGATGTAGTAATCGGGTTTGATCCCGTTGCGGTCCGCTTCCATTCCTGCCGACTGCATGGATCTTCCCGTATCCATCACAAACAGATTGCCTGCTTCCTTCCATCGCTTCAGCGCTTCTTTGTCTTCTTCCGTTACGGTTTCCTCATACCGCAGCGTCCCGTCGTAATCCGATGCCAGCAGTTTCATTACAGTTCACCCCGTTCCATCATTTTCATCAGCGGTGTATCTTTCATATTCTCATAGAGCGCAGCCGCTTCCGCTTCCAGTCCGGAGGCAATCTCCTGTGCCTCCCTGACGACTGTTTCCTCATCCACTGTCAGGACTTTGAAATTCTCCATGATGATCTTTCCGTCGATCACCGACATCTCCACTTCGCTTCCCTTCGCGGAATAGACCAGGTTGGGGACGATATTGCGGATCGGCGAGAGAATGACCGGGCACAATGCCGGCTGACGCATATCGATCATGATCAGGTCTGCTTTCTTTCCTTCCTCAAGGGAACCGATCTCATCCCCGAGACCGATCGTACGCGCGGATTCTATCGTCGCCATGCGCAGGACTTTCCATGCCGGGAATACAGCGGGATCCTTCGCCTTGCATTTATTCAGGATCGCCGTGAATTTCATTTCATTGAACATATTGCTGCAGTTGTTGCCGGGTGCCTGGTCGGAACCAAGGGCAAGACGGCTGCTCTTTCTCAGAAATGCGGCTGCCGGCGGAACGATGCCGTCAATGATGCCGATACTGCCGCTGCACAGAACCATGCCTGCACCTTTGGAAGCCAGATATTCCGTTTCCTCATCTGTCGCTTCCGTCAGATGTACGGCGATCAGCCGCTCATTCAGATAGCCGATCTCATCCAGATACTGGATCGTACGCTTTCCGTATCTCTGCATCATCTGATCTATTTCCCGGTCTCCCTGAGCAACATGCATATGGATGGAAGTATCGTACTTCTCCGCAAGTTCCCGGATCTCCTTCAGCATTTCCGGCGTACACATGTCCGCGCCCTGCGGCCCCAGCATGCATGTAATACGTCCGTTTTCCTTCCCGTGCCACTGTTCGATCAGGTCGATATTTCTCTGCAGACGTTCACGTCCTTCTTCTTCATCAAAAATATAGAGTTCGCCTACGCCTGTCTTCTTGATCTTCGGCATGGCATTTACCATTTCCGCCACCCGTGCCCTTGTGCCGAGACGGACATGGTTTTTCACGATCTCCGTCATCGGAGAATCGAAATCGCAGAATGTCGTCGTACCTGCCTTCACACCTTCCAGAAGGTTCATCATGCTGCCCTTGACCACAGCTTTATCGTCTTTGCGCAATACCTGTGCAAACGGCCAGATACCGTTCTGCATCCAGTTATGTATATCCTGGGATACGCCCCTCATCAGGGCATCCCCGCTGTGAATATGCGCATCGATCAGACCCGGCATGATTACCCTGCCGGACGCGTCGATCCCCCGTTCTGCCTCAAAAGCCTGTTCCAGCTCACCGCTTTTCCCGACGGCGGTGATCCGGTTTCCGGTTACAGCGACGGCACCGTCTTCTATGAAGCCTGTGCCTTCTCCCTGCATTGTGAGTACATAACCATGTAAAAACAACAGATCCGCTTTCCGCATATTCGATCCTCCTGTGGAATTATTATCACTATAGTACATGATACCTTCCCGAAACGTATAAAAAACACATTAAAAAAGAACAGGTTTCCCTGTTCTTACATGATTACAGCCATTTGTAGAACTCTTTGACGACTTCCTCATGGTCGCCTGTCACGATCAGATGATGGTTGCCGATGGAATGTGTCAGGAAGTAGCGCAGCGCTTCCTCTTCCAGACGGATGCGGATCTGTGTGCGGCAGAGATTTGTCTCACACAGGTTCTCTTCCAGTGTTCCCGCCTTGACAAAGTATCTGTCCAGCAGTCCGGATGTCTTGAAAAT
>CADBPK010000255.1 GCA_902796465.1 uncultured Erysipelotrichaceae bacterium
AGCGCCGCATGCGTCCTTCCCAGGGAACAGTTCAGAAACCGTTTCTCCGGATACCGCAGGGCGAACCGGAACGTTTCCTCATACTGGATCGCAGATGTCGTAAAGATCACATCACAGGTCTTTACGGCATCCTCAAGCGCCGCAACGATCTTTTCCTTTTCCCGGCATCCTTCATATTTCTGCGTGACAAGCTGACCCTGTTCCTTATGCTCGACAAGAATCCTTCCCATTTCATGTTCAAATACATCCACAGAATCATTGGGATCCCCGTCATACAGGAACGCCGCTCTGATCATCTTCTTTCCGCCCGTAAACGGGAGGATATCTTTCAGTGATTTTGTTTCTTTCTTTTCTTCAGGTGCTTCCCGGATTTCCGCCGGACGGGCATCGGTCTCCTTACGGATCTTTCTCAGCATCTCTTCGATCTTCTGGCGCGAAGCGTTCCGTATTCCGTCAGTCCCGTAGACGGACAGGCAGATCAGAAACGCATCACCGCACATTTCCATTTCATCCGCATATCTCCGCATCCAGGCATTCCGGAACTGATAATATGAAGCTGTCAGGGAACGGACAGACCTGTCATCCCATTTCTGTCCTTCCTTCTCCCCCATGATCTTCGTCAGCTTCCGGTAATTGCCCGCTGTCGTCATCAGCGGAATATATAATCCGGAAGCGCGGAAATACTCCGCAAACTCCTCATCCAGCGGATCTTTATCTTTCGGCTGGATCCGCCTGACATCTGCCATAACCACCACGGCATTGAGATACTTCAGGACAGAGACTCTCTTGTTTCCTTCCACGACGTAGAATTTCCGTTTGTATTCACATACAAGGATCGGGTCACGGATGCCCTCTTCCGCCTGGCTTTCATACAGGGAATTCCATTTCATCGCAAATTCGGAATCCCGTTCAGCACATGGCAGGAAATTCAGCGCAAAGACATTCTGCCTTGCTTTTGTCTTTGTCCCTGCCACGGAATCCAGCGGTATCTCCATCAGGCCGAGAGAAACAGCAGCGGACATATCTTCTTCCGGAAGAATGTCCTCCAGCGCAGGCAGATATGGGTATTCCCCTTTCAGCACCGCCTTGCGTACAGCCTGGTCGGCCAGTTTTTTTGCTTTTACATATTCATCAATCATACAGGTTCCTCCATTCCGAAAAGTCACTCTGAAATTCGGGCATACGGTCTAACTTCAATTTAATTATTACACGTATAAACGGTTCGTAAAAGTCCGTTCACTGTTCACTTTGTGATAGTATTTTCATAGTAGCATCAGGAGGTATTCCTATGATTGTAAAAGCCATAATGGTACCGCATCCCCCAATCGCCCTTGCCGAAGTAGGCAGAGGGGAAGAAAGGAAAATGCAGGATACACTCGACGCATTCCGCACCGCATCCGCCGAAGTCCGTGACGCCGCTCCGGAAACCATAATCGTCTTATCTCCTCACGCTGTCATGTACAGGGATTATTTCAATATTTCTTCCGGCAGTAAGGCATACGGCGATATGGGACGTTTCCGTGCATCCCGCGTAGCTTTTGAAAAGAATTACGATACAGAGTTCACTTCCGAACTGACCCGGCTTCTCAGGGAAAATGATTTTCCCGGCGGAACCGAATATGACCGGGAAAAGGAACTGGATCACGGCACGATGGTCCCGCTCTACTTCCTCGACCAGTGTTATACCGATTACCGTCTGGTACGCATCGGCCTCAGCGGTCTGCCTCTGCCCATGCATTATGAGCTTGGACAGTATATTGCCCGGACTGCGGAAAAACTGAACCGCAGGATCGCCGTGATCGCAAGCGGTGATCTGGCGCATTGTCAGAAAGAAGACGGTCCGTACGGATATCGTCCGGAAGGTCCTGCCTACGATGAAAGGATCATGAAGACCATGGGAACATGCCGGTTTGAGGAACTGTTTGCCTATGAGCCTTCCTTTCTGGATAAGTCCATGGAATGCGGGCACCGTTCCTTTGTCATACTCGCAGGCATACTGGACGGATTGTCTGTAAAAGCACATGTGCTTTCCCATGAAGCGCCGTTCGGCGTCGGTTACGGGATCATCACCTACGACATTGAAGGCACTGATAAAAAGAACCGTTACCTGGAACAATACGAACAGACACAAAAAGAAAAACTGGCGGAATCCGCGGAAAAAAGTGATATCTATGTAAAACTCGCCCGGGAAGCCGCGGCCTATGCTGTACGCCATAACCGGACCATGCCGATGCCGGATGACCTGCCGGCAGAACTCCTTGAAAGAAGAGCCGGCTGTTTTGTCTCTGTGCATGAACACGGAGATCTGCGCGGATGTATCGGCACGATTGCGCCGGTCCGGGATTCCCTCGCCCGCGAGATCATTGAAAATGCATACAGCGCAGTCCTGCGTGACCCGCGCTTCGCACCGGTCATGGAGAAAGAACTTCCCTGGCTGGAGATCAATGTCGACATACTGGAAGAACCGGAGCGCATTTCCGACCGTTCAGAGCTCGATGTGAAGAAATACGGCATCATCGTCTCCGCCCACGGCAGACGCGGCGTGCTCCTGCCGGATCTTGACGGCGTTGATTCCGTGGAAGAACAGATCGGGATCGCCTGTTCCAAAGGCAGGATCGATCCGGAAGATGAAGACCTGGTCATTGAACGCTTTGAGGTCACGCGCCATGTCTGAGATCATCTGTCACATCTGCCCGCGGCACTGCCATATGCAGGAAGGACAGACCGGTTTCTGCCGCGCACGCAGGAATACAGACGGGAAAAATATATGTGTCAGCTACGGGAAACTGACTTCCCTGGCACTGGATCCAATCGAAAAGAAACCGCTGTACGGGTTTTATCCCGGTTCCCTGATCCTCTCTGCCGGCAGCTTCGGATGCAATCTTGCATGTCCGTTCTGTCAGAACCATGAGATCTCCATGCACGGAGCAGAAGATACGAGAACATATGATCTTTCTCCGGAAGAACTGTGTACCCTGGCACTTTCACATCCGGAAAGCATCGGTGTTGCCTTTACCTACAATGAGCCTCTGATCAGCTATGAATATGTACTCAATGCGGCCAGACTGCTCAAAGCACATGGCCTGAAAGTTGTCCTGGTGACCAACGGCAATGCTGAACTGCCGGTTCTGGAAGAGCTCATTCCCTATATTGATGCCATGAACATAGACCTCAAGGGTCCTCCTGCTTTCTACAGGGAGCTCGGCGGTGATTATGAAACGGTAAAGCAGTGCATTCAGTACTGCGCAGCCCGCACGCATGTGGAAGTGACTTCCCTGATCGTACCCGGCAAAAACGATTCCGAAGAATGGATCGCGCAGGAAGCCGCATGGCTGTCATCTCTTGACAGGAATATGATCCTCCACATCACCCGCTACTTCCCGCGGTATCATTACACGATACCGGCAACGGAAAAACAGGTACTGTACCGGCTCAAAGAAACAGCGGAACAATACCTGCATAATGTATATCTCGGAAATGTATAGTAAAAAGGGCAGCGCGCTGCCCTTTTCAGTTGCTTAACGGTTTATGCGGATTATTTGCACTCTGCCATGCCGAGATCTACGCCTTCGTTGAAGTTGCGCGCGTTCTCGAGTGTAACAGATGCGATCGCCTGCAGAGCTTCTCTTGTGAAGAATGCCTGATGAGATGTCAGGACAACGTTCGGGAACATCAGCAGTCTTGCGGTAATGTCGTTGACCAGGTAGTCATCGGAGTGGTCTGTGTAAACGTTGGCATCTTCACCTTCGTAAACGTCGAGACCTACAGCATGGAATTTACCCTGTTTCAGTGCTTCGATCAGAGCTTCTGTATCGATCAGGCCGCCGCGTGCTGTGTTGACGAGGATCGCTGTATCCTTCATTTTGCTGATGGCATCAGCGTCGATCATGTGATATGTGCCGTTCGGGCCCATGATCAGCGGTGCATGCAGGGAGATCAGGTCTGACTTAGCGAGCAGTTCATCCTTTTCAACATATGTCAGAAGTCCTTCGTCAACTAGTTTCTGGTTTGGGAAAGCATCCCAGCCGATTACTGTCATGCCGAAGCCTTTGCAGATATGCGCCATGCACTGTCCGATCTTACCTGTACCCATGATACCGGCAACCTTGTTGTGCAGGTCTACGCCGAGCAGTCCGCTCAGTGCGAAGTTGTTGTCCTTGACCTTGTTGACAGCCTTGTGCATACGGCGGTTGCAGGTCATAGCCAGTGTCATTGCATGTTCCGCAACTGCATACGGGGAGTATGCCGGAACACGTGCAACACGGATGCCGCATTCTTTCGCTGCCTGCAGGTCAACATTGTTGAAGCCAGCGCAGCGCAGGAGGATCAGCTTAACACCGCAGTCATGCAGTTTTTCAACAGCTGTTCTCGGGCATTCGTCGTTAACGAAGATACATACGGCATCAAATCCCTTTGCGAGACCTGCAGTTTCAGGTGTCAGACGGACATTGAAGTACTTGATGTCGCAGTTGTATGTTCCTTCACCGAAATCTCTTGCGAGTTCGCTGAAGAAAATTCTGTCATAGTCTTTTGCGCCGAAGAATGCGATCTTAAGAACAGAAGCTTCTTTGTAAGTCTTTAATCTGTGGTCCAGTTCTTCCTTGATAATTGTCAGAGCAGCGTCTTCATCTCCGCCTTCTGCGGAAATTTCAAGAATTGAACCTTTCTGTGCATCAAGAGCGAGCAGCTGCAATACATTATCGCCGTTTGCGGTTTTGCCATTGCACTTGATCAGAATCTGTGACGGCAGGGAAACGCATGCCTGCGCAACGAAAGCGGCAGGACGCGCATGCATACCCAGAGGGCTGGTGATTTCATACGTAATCTTTTTCATTTTTTCCTCCTGAATTATTTACGTGAATTAATGTTTCTCTTCGATAAAATCATACTAAAATAATGCGCGAAAATAAAGAAAAACAGGGAAAACAGAACAAGAGATTTGTTTCTGCTTTCCCAATCAGGTCAATCCATATGCAGATC
>CADBPK010000256.1 GCA_902796465.1 uncultured Erysipelotrichaceae bacterium
GGCGTATGCCCTCCAGGAAATGGAAGAGGAGCTTTCCAAGCAGAACCGCGAGAAGGAAGAGATGATCCAGAACATTTCCCATGATCTTAAGACGCCGATCGCTACGATCAAGTCATACGGGGAAAGCATCAAGGACGGCATTTACCCATATGATACACTGGAAAAATCAGTCGATGTGATCATCGAACACGCAGACCGTCTGGAGAAGAAAGTACACAGTCTGATCATCCTCAATAAGATGGGCTACCTCCTGGATACATGTCCGGAAGGGGATAATCTGAATATGAACCATGTGATCGAGAAAGTACTGCTTTCCCTGAAAGTACTGCGGCCGGAAATCAGCTTTATCCGTGAAATGGAACCGAATGTATATTTCCACGGTGAAGAGGAGCCATGGCGGATCACAGTGGAGAACCTGATCGACAACGCCCTTCGTTATGCGAAGACAACGATCCGTATCCGTCTGCGTGAAAATGAACTATGCGTCATCAATGACGGAAAAGCAATCAGTGAAGACAGAATCGATAAGCTGTTCCACCCATATGAAAAGGGATCGGACGGGCAGTTTGGTCTCGGGCTGTCGATCGTTTATAAAGTATGTACCACATATGGTTATCGCGTGACTGCTGAAAACCTGCAGGAAGGTGTATCATTCCGGATCTGGAAGGAAGGCGGCAGGAAGAGAAGAAGAAATTCACGCGGCAAAAAGAAAAAGGAGAAAGCCAATAACGCTTAACGAAATACAGCGTTTTGTGTAGAATATTTGCATATGGAAAAAACAACAGTCATTCAGGGATTAAAGATCTCTTATCTGCTGGAAGGGGAAGGCGATGATGTCCTTCTTCTGCATGGATGGGGTCAGAACAAGGAAATGATGCAGGCGATATTCGATCATCTGGCATCATCCTTTCGTGTGTGCAGTCTGGACTTTCCGGGATTCGGAAACAGCGATGCCCCGCAGGAAGCCTGGGGTGTTCCGGAATATGAAGAATTTCTGGAAGCTTTCATGGAAGCGCTCGGTATCCATGATCCCGTGATCATCGCGCATTCCTTCGGCTGCCGTGTTGCCATACGGTACGCTGCCAAAACGCAGAAGGCAAGGAAAATGTGCCTGACCGGGGCTGCCGGGATCCGTCCGAAACATGATCTTGAATGGCATATCCGGACCAAGGCATATAAGGCAGGAAAATGGATGCTGAAGGTGACAGGAAATCAGAAAAAACTGGATGAACTGCAGAAGAATTCCGGATCTGCCGACTACCGCGCGGCAGAGGGTGTTATGCGTCCTACGTTCGTCAAGGTCGTCAATGATGATGTCACCCCGCTGCTGAAAGATGTAAAATGTCCCGTCCTGCTTGTCTGGGGTGAACATGATGAAGCGGTTCCCCTGTGGATGGGGCAGATGATGGAAAAGGAAATGCCGGATGCCGGACTTGCTGTTTTTGAGAATGATGACCATTTTGCGTACTGGCATCAGCCGCAGCGCTTCAACGCGGTGCTGGATATATTTTTGAAGGAAGGTTAACATGAACCCATTAAGAATTCTGCTTGGTTTTGCGTCAGCGTGTGCCATGGTGATTCCGGTCAAGCGGGCACTGCACATGTTTCAGCAGAACCGTTATGAGTATTACCGGTATACGAAATGGTGCACCGGGAATATCGGCCTCGGCCTGAAAAAGATCACGCCGGAAAAACTGCTTGTACCGGCAGCCCTGATCGCGGGTCTCCTGATCCGGAATGAAACAGTAAAACTTGTTGTCCTGGCTGTTCTTGCTTTCCTTACGGCTTTTCTTCTCTTCTCGGACGAAAAGAAAGCTGTTCATATCAAACCGCTGGTATATACAGGCAGGGTGAAACGGCAGATCGCTGTAATGACTGTATTATGCATTGTCCTGATCTGGCTATTCCTGTATTTCCGTCTGGATGCTTATCTGCTCCCGGCCGTTTATCTTCTGCCGTGGCTTCTGATCTATGTCATGGCAGTGCTGACAGACCCGGTGGAAACGATGGTCAAAAAGCATTATCTGAACGAAGCGAAATCCATCCTGAAGGATCATACCGGTCTGATCAAGATCGGCATCACGGGAAGTTACGGTAAGACATCCACCAAGAATATCGTGCAGGCAATGCTGTCTCAGCAGTATAACTCCCTGATGACACCGGCGTCCTACAACACGCCGATGGGCATCACGCGGACGATCCGTGAAATGCTGAAGCCGATTCACAAAGTGTTTGTCTGTGAAATGGGTGCGGATCATGTCGGTGAAATCACCTATCTGATGGATTTTGTCCAGCCGCAGATCGGCATCGTTACTTCGATCGGCCCCCAGCATCTGAACACGTTCGGATCACAGGAAAACATTATCAAAGAGAAAATGGAGATCATTGAAAAGCTCCCGGCGGACGGACTCGGCATCATGAATGTCGACAATGATTTTGTCCGCAATTATAAAGTCAGAAACAATGTCCGTACGGTTACATACGGTATCCGCAGTGAGAATGCGGACTACCGGGCAGAGGATATCCGCTATACGCCGGCCGGCTCCAGATTTACCGTCGTACACGGAGATGAACGGATCCCAATCGAAACGAAACTGCTCGGCGAGCTGAATGTCCTCAACATTCTTTCCGCCATCTGCACAGCCAGGGGACTGGATGTGAAATGGCCGGTGATCCAGAGGGCAGCGAAAACGATGAACCAGGTGGAACACCGTCTGGAGATGAAGATCATCAACGGATATCGTTTCATCGATGACGCATTCAATTCCAATCCGGCCGGATCGGAAGGTGCTCTGAATGTACTCGCCATGATGCCGAACAGACGTTTTATCGTAACGCCGGGCATGATCGACCTGGGCGAAAAGCAGGATGCGTACAACCGTGAATTCGGTAAGAAGATGAAGGACAAAGCGGATGAAGTCATCCTGGTCGGTGAGATCCAGACAAAACCGATCTATGAAGGTCTGCAGGAATCCGGATTTGATATGGAACATGTATATGTCGTAAAAACTGTAAAGGAGGCATTTGCGCTGGTTTACGCAAAGGCATCCCGGGAGGATACGATCCTGCTGGAGAATGACCTGCCGGACGCATTCAGTCATTGATTTATGAAGTGGGCAGTAATCGGAACATGGAAAATGGCGGAAGAAGGTGTCCGCCTTTCTGCTGAAATACTGAAAAACGGAGGCACATGCGGTGACGCGGCAGTTGCAGGCGTCAGTTATGTGGAAGACGAGCC
>CADBPK010000257.1 GCA_902796465.1 uncultured Erysipelotrichaceae bacterium
GCATCGGTAAAGTAATCCTGGTTCCAGCCTCTGCCGCGGATCCACTGTCCTTCCCGGACCGGGTTTTTCTGAACGAAGTCTTTTACCGCTGCCAGCATATCTGCGAGGCTTTCCGTATGTTCATGCAGCGCAGCCATCCGCAGCGACTGGCCGTAGTTCAGAAGGTGCATATGGGAATCATTGAATCCGGCGCATACAAAACGTCCTTCAAGATCCACTTTTTCAGTATCTTCACCGGCAAGCAGAAACATTTCGCGGTTGGAGCCGACATGGCGGAATTTCCCGTCTTCGGCGATAAACGCATGTTTCAGCGGAAAAGAACCGGTATAGACCTGTCCGTTATAGAATAATGTTTTCATAAGACTCTCCTGTCTGACATGGTGCCAATTATATCACGGAAAGCAGGATTATTTCGTAAAGTGCTCTATGGCATCCTGTATGCACATATCCCAGAATGCCCATTCATGGGAATAGCCTTCCACGGTTTTGAATGTGACCGGCAGTTCCAGTGTTTTTGCGTATTCCCGGAATTTCAGATAATTCTGATAAGCGATCGGGTCTTTTGTGCCGCAGGAGAAATACAGCTCCGGCAGTTCTTCTTTCTTTTCTTTGACAAGCCGCCAGAGATTCAGTTCCGAAGCCAGGTAGCCTTCCATACCGCCGAAGTTGTCGATCAGGTTCTTCACACGCGGATAGAACGGGGAAGAAGTATCGACCTGGGAAAGGTCTTCCGGTACGGCGGACATGCTGTAGAGTTTGGAAAAGAGTTCCGGATGGTTGAAGGCATACACGCATGCGCCCCTGCCGCCCATGGAGAGACCGGCAATGAAATTATCCTCTCGTTTGTCGCTGATGGGGAACCAGCCGTAGACCAGGGGCATCAGTTCTTTTAACAGGTTGTCATAGGCATTGTATCCCATGGCGAATGTATGCCAGTTCACATACATGCTGTTGAGGGAACTGGGCATGACAACAGCAATGTTCTTGTCGCATGCATAGCGCTCAATGTTCGTCATCCGGATCCAGTCGGTGTAATCACCGAATGTTCCGTGCAGGAGCCAGATCACCTTGTATTTTTTTCCGCTCTTGTAGAATTCTTCCGGTTCATTTGCGCCGCAGTTGGGGAGGATGATATTGACATCCGTGTTTCCCATCAGGCAGCGGCTCATATAGTTTATGTGCAGTAAAGTCATACAATCCTCCGTGTTCTTAATCAAATTATAACTGACAGGAAAACGGCATACATCTGTTTATTTTTTTGCCCGGAAGATAATAAAAAGAAACAGGATGGACAAAGTGATCCGGTATCATCGCCGATAACAGTTATAAATTGCACTTTTAAGTGACATTTTTATAAAATCGTGTATCTGTTTTCCGCATAATACATTAAAATATAAATAGATAATAATTTTCTGACGAATCGATAATTATATTGTCAGTCCCCATAAATAAGGAGGTTTTATGGCTGTCAAGGAAACGACGAAAAAGAAAACTGCGAAGAAGCAGGAAAAACCGGAGGCTGTAAAGAAAGAACCGGTTAAAAAGGCTGCCGCACCGAAAAAGAAAACAGTAAAGAAAACGGCAAAAAAGGAACAGGTTCTTGACCCTGTATTCCTTACCGGATTTGACCGTTATCTTCTGAACGCGGGCAGGGATTACAAAGTATATAAGAAGATGGGCGCGCATCCGGCGACACACGAAGGAAAGAAAGGCATGCATTTCGCAGTATGGGCACCGCATGCAAAAGCTGTTTCCATCGTATGTGACAGAAACGCCTGGGATCCGAAAGCCAATTATATGATCCCGCTGGAAAAGAGCGGTGTATTTGAAGGCTTCATTCCGGAAATGGGATTCGGTGAGCTGTACAAATACGCAATCGAAACCAAGAAAGGGGACATCCTGTATAAGGCAGACCCGTATGGTTTCTCTGCGGAATTCCGTCCGGGCACTGCCAGCAAAACTGCGGATATCGAGAACTACGGATGGAAAGATGCGAAGTGGATGACAGAAAGAGCTGCGAAGAAAACATTCGCAGAGCCGATGGCGATCTATGAATGTCATCTGGGATCCTGGTTCAAGAATGAAAATACGGAAGTGCGCGATGGCTTCCTGAACTACAGAGAGTACGCGAAGGAACTCGTGGATTACTGCAAATACATGGGTTACACACATGTGGAACTGATGGGTATTGCGGAATATCCGTTTGACGGATCCTGGGGCTATCAGGTAACAGGTTACTATGCACCGACAAGCCGTTACGGCGATCCGAAGGATTTCATGTATCTGGTGGATACCCTGCATCAGAACGGACTCGGCGTCATCCTGGACTGGGTGCCTGCGCATTTCCCGAAGGACGCGCATGGTCTGGCGGATTTCGACGGCGAAGCGCTGTATGAATACGCAGATCCGAGAATGGGCGAACATCCGGACTGGGGCACAAAGTGCTTTGACTATTCCAAACCGGAAGTTCTGAACTTCATGATCGGCAACGCGCTGTACTGGTATGATGAGTATCATATTGACGGACTGCGTGTCGATGCGGTTGCGTCCATGCTGTATCTGGACTACGGACGCAAAGACGGCCAGTGGGTACCGAACAAGTACGGCGGAAACGGCAACCTCGATGCCATGGAATTCTTCAAGCATCTGAACTCCGTGATCCGCGGCCGTAAAGACGGCACGATCATCATTGCGGAAGAATCCACCGCATGGCCGAAGATCACCGCTGCACCGGAAGATGACGGTCTCGGATTTACCTATAAGTGGAATATGGGATGGATGCATGACTTCCTGGATTACATGAAGCTGGATCCGTATTTCCGTAAAGACAATCACAACAAGATGACATTCGGCATGAGCTATGCGACCAGCGAGAAATATATCCTCGTACTGTCGCATGATGAAGTCGTTCATCTGAAGTGTTCCATGATCAACAAGATGCCGGGTTATGAAGTTGACAAGTTTGCCAACCTGAAGTGCGGCTACCTGTTCATGTTCGGACATGCCGGCAAGAAACTGCTGTTCATGGGACAGGATTTTGCCCAGTACCATGAATGGGATGAGAAAGTGCAGCTTGACTGGTGGCTGTGCGACCAGCCGCTGAACAAGGACATGCAGAACTTCATGCGTGACCTGCTGCACATGTATACCAAGTATCCGGCAATGTATGCGCTGGATGATTCCTGGGAAGGATTCAAGTGGGTCAATGCGGATGACAGAGACCGCAGTATCTTCTCCTTCATCCGCCGTGACGGCACAGGCAAGCAGAGCCTGCTGTTCGTGGTCAACTTCACACCGATGGAAAGACCTGACTACATGGTCGGCGTTCCGAACAAAGGCAGATATACACTGATCTTTGACAAGGACGGCGCGGTAAAGGCATCCAGCGGCAAGAAGACAGCGTTCAATGCCAAGAAGGGTGAATGCGACGCCCAGCCGTACAGAGTGGAATATCCGCTGCCGGCATATGGCTGCGCAGTGTTCCGCTTCAACGAAAAGTAAGCAAAAGAAAAGAGGCATAGCCTCCGGGTTCAGATGAACCGGGGCAGTGCCTTTTTATTCTGCGTACATCCGTGCGTATGTCTGCACGATCAGACTTTCTGCCGCTTCCAGCTGGAAGGGATGGGAACGCTGGGAACCGGTGGAATCAAAGCGGATGACATGGTCGACAAACCAGGGCATCTCTTTCTGCGTGCCGCAGATCATCCAGATCTTCGGCAGGATCAGATGCTTTTCCTTTGCCCGGAAATCCTGGTAGTCAAAGTATGATCCGGTATAGGAAAAGACGATGATCAGGTCTTCTTTTCCGGCTTTGAGGATATGGTCGATCTGGTCGGCATAGGCAGTATTTGTAGAAATGAGCTTTCCCAACATGCACATATCGACAGAGAGGTCAACAGCCGCATTCTGCGCTTTTAGCATTCCGCAGGCATAGATTTTTTTATAGTCATGCATATCCTTTGCGAGCATTTCCACAGTCTTCATGTCAATGGATGACAGCGCCTGTTCCACGGATCGGCTGATATAACGGCTTTGGTCTTCGGCCAGGTCAGTTTTCTTTTCTGCTTTTTCAAACCGGTAGAATGTATCTCCCAGCAGCATCCGCAGTTCCGCGAAGTCGTTCAGCCCGATATCCCGGACAAAACGGGACAGGGAGCCTGTGCCGACATGGCAGGCGTCAGCCAGTTCCTTAATGGAAATGTTCCTGATCTCATCCTGGTGGCTGAGAATGTATTCGGCAATAATTTTGTTGGTAGAGTCTTTCTTCTCGCTTGCCAGGGTGCTGAGAAAGACGACCGGAAGTTTATCGTATATCATGCTTTCAATATATCATCTTATGCAAGGAAAAACACCGCTGAACGGTGTTCCTTTTGTATGATTATCTGCCGCCCGCAAGCGCGTAAAGCAGACGCTCTTTGATCGGGGCAGGATCCTTGCCTAAAACTTCAATGATCTTGAACGCGAACGGATACGGTGTTGCCGGTCCCTGGGAAGTGATGACGTTCTGATCATAGACAGCGACGTCTTCAACGAATTTTCCTGCGCTCTTCAGCACATCCGCGTATCCCGTATAACCGGTGACGGTCTTGCCTGCAAGCACACCGGCTGCTTCGAGGACTTTCGTACCGGAGCACATGCCGGCGATCAGCTTATTGTTTTCGTTGAACCATTTCAGGGTATTCATGACATCTTCATTGTCGATAAAACGCTGCCATGCTGTTCTGCCGCCCGGAACGATGATGACGTCATAGTCTTTTACTTCATCGGAGAATACCTTGTCGGCTTTGATATACATGCCCTGCATGGAAAGCACGAACGGATCTTCCTGGAAACGGAATGTATGTGTTTCGATATCTGCTCTTCTGAGAAGGTCCACGATCTGGATCGTTTCACTTTCTTCGTAACCTTCGATCATTAATACCGCTGCCTTTGTCATGGTCATTCATCCTCCTGTACATCAAATGCATTGAAATATGCCATTCTCTTTTTTACTGTCAGGGAATCCGCGCCGAGGACATCGGCGAGTCTGTACGCGAACGCGTAAGCAGTTGCCGGACCTTGTGATGTGATAAGATTGCCGTCGACGACGACTTTGTCATCCGTGCGTGTGCCGGAATGGATCTTGTCCGCTGTGCCCGGATAGCAGGTAAATGTTTTTCCTTCCAGCAGGCCTGCCGCGTCCAGCGCGATCGGCGCCGCGCACATCGCCGCAATGTATTTTCCTTTTTCGTTCATGTTTTTCAGGACTGTCTTCAGCAGCTCACTGGCTGCCATGGCATCCGTTCCGCCGTATCCGCCCGGCAGGACGATCATGTCATAGTCTTCCGCATCTTCTGTCAGTACCTTGTCTGTCCGCATGGTGACATCATGTGCACCTGTGATCTCCCTACTGTCCAGTCCGACCATATCGCATTTCAGTTCCGCCCGGCGCAAGATATCAACGATCGTGAGTGCTTCGCCTTCCTCGCAGCCTTGCGCAAATATTACCGCAGCTTTTTTCATAATCTGTTCTCCTTGTTTACGGTCACATATTAGCGGAAGAAAAATATGATTGGAAGGAATTTCCAGAATGTGGAAATCAGATGAATTATTGATTATTTATCTGTATTTTACAGACAGAGAGGAAACGGATCATGCAGAAGAAAGAGAAAGGATCGGGATTATATCTGACAGCGAGCCTGCTTACACTGGCAGGCGGGTTTCTGGACGCGTATACATATTTTTCAAGAGGGAAGGTCTTTGCGAATGCGCAGACAGGAAACATCATCAAACTGGGCATTGCGGCAGCGCAAGGCAATTACGGGAAGATGATCGATTTCCTGATGCCGATCACGGCATTCTGTGCCGGCATCCTGGTCGTCCTGGTCATCGAACACCAGTTCGGGAAAAGGAATATCCGCTATGTACACCGGGCAGTCCTGGCAGCCGAGATCGCAGCACTATGTGTCACGGCATTTCTTCCCATGCAGGAAGTCACGAATGTTTTATGCAACATCATCGTTTCCTTTGTATGCGCAATGCAGATGGAAGGATTCAAGTCGTTCCTCGGTCAGCCGATTGCAACGACGGTATCGACCGGAAACCTGCGCAAATGCGTCGAGTATTTCTATAAGGGAATCGTCGGTAATGATCCTGAAGACAGGATCACCGGCCTGAAATATCTGATGATCGTATTTCTCTTTATTTCCGGCGTCTTTATCGGTACACTGAGTGTAGAATATTTCGGCATCCAGGCATCCCTGATCCCTGCAGGTCTCCTGGTGCTGGCATATATCATCATCACCATCCGCTACAGACAGATCATCGCAGCTGAAAAGGC
>CADBPK010000258.1 GCA_902796465.1 uncultured Erysipelotrichaceae bacterium
AAACATTTTCCTCATTATCATTGGTGATCCGGTATTCCACTACCGCATACTGAAGAAAAACAACGTTTACCTGTCCTTTTGCATATTCAGACTGGAGATTGAGTCCGATACATGAATCACTCTCATAGTATTCACATATGTATTCTTCGTTTGCCTGCTCTTTGATCCACTTCAGCAGTTCCTGTGCCATTTCACGTTTATCTGTCATAATCTGTCTGTACTCCGTTTCTATATTTTTTTCTGAATCGTCAGATGATTCATTCCGTCTTTATATTCGTAAGAGACCTGGTCCATCGTCTTTCTGACCAGGAAGATCCCCATTCCGCCGATATCTCTTTCTTCGACAGGAACCGTCGTATCCGGTTCTTTTACAGCCAGCGGATCAAACGGTATCCCGCTGTCTGAAAAAGTTATCGTGCAGAGACGGGTATCCGGGTCATAATCATAGTTGACCAGGATGTCTCCTTTCTCCGGTCCGTAGGCGTAGAATGAGATATTGCTGCAGATCTCATCCACCGCAATATCGATCTGCGTCTGGGCTTTCAGCGGGCAGTCCGCTTCTTCCAGATGCGAATCAATGAAATCCGTTATCTCCGCAATGTTTGCAGTCAGTGCTTGTACTCTCAGTTCCGGCATAATTCACCTTCTGTCTCAGGCGATCGTCAGGATATCCGAAAATCCGGTGACATCAAAGATATCCTGAATCACTTCGTTTACATGGATGACCCTCATTTCACCTGAACGATTCATGATCTTCTGCATACTAAGTATGACGCGGAGCCCGGCAGAAGAAATATATTCCAGTCCGGCAAGGTCCAGAACCAGTTCACTGATACCTTCCAGGCATCCGGATATTTCTTCTTCCAGCTGCGGAGACGTCATCGTGTCCAGTTTCCCGTTCAGCGCAATTGTCAGTTTGTCATCTTTTTGGTCTTTTTTTATATTCAGCATGAATGATCCCCCTGTACCTCCTTGATTCCACGGCATATCCCGGCAGTTACCGGTCAGTGATCGATCAGACTCAGCAGTGTTCCGGCGACACCGAATACCCAGTGGACGACCCAGACACCGTAAATCGTCTTATGTTTTTCATAAAGAATACCTTCCAGCCCGGCAAGGATAGCTGCGCCCATCATAAAGAGAAATCCCAGATGGATATGCAGTGCCGCAAAAACGAGCGAAGACAGCAGAATCGACATAACCCCGTTATGTCTGCTTACCATAATCCGCTTCAGGTTTCCCTGCATGACGCTTCGGGCAAGGAATTCCTGGATACCGGCTGTGAATACATACAGGATCTGGCGTAAACCGAACAGCCGCAGATCCAGAAACGGAAGATCCGGCCTGAATGCCTGCGGACGGAATATCCGGATGCCCAGTTTCAGGGCACACAGGAACAGTACGGAACAACCCGCCGCGATCAGCGCTGACTTCAGGATCTTTTTCGGATCATCTGCGTGAATACCGAGATCCCGCCAGGAAAGACTTGTATAGCGAAGGATAAATCCCAGCATCAGAAGACCAAGCACTTCGATCCCGTGCGTAAGATAATCCGCGGAGAACGGTCTTTTCAGATATTCCCATAACGCATAGAAGATCATCCAGCCGCAGAATCCGAAGAGGAATGTCGTAAAGGTAGTGGAAGAATCCACCAGCCTCTGCCGCATCTTTTCTGCTTCTGTTTCATCCGCAAGCGTGATGACGATCCGGGATGATGCCCCTTCTCCTTCCAGAAACGAACTCGACATCCGGAAGACGTATTTTCTTCCGGAGGGCGTCATATACCTGACGTGTCCTATGTGCGTGTTTTCTTTCTGGTAAAGGGCGTTGAAGATATATTCATTGAACTCATCGTTGTAGTTGTTGTCCGAAATCTCCGGAAACCTGATCTCCTTTTCTGAGAACTCAGCCGGCAGTTCAAGCATTTCGGATGCAGGATGATTGACATACAATACGTGTCCTTTCGTATTCAGGACAACGACTGCGGTGCTCATATCCCGCAGTACGCGTCTTGTAAAATCGTTATGATTTGTTTCTGTCATATCATCCCTTCTTTCTACGACAGGCTGTGTTAGTTATTATCACTTTTTCTCTTTTTATAAACCGCAAACGTCAGCGGTGCATTCATTGCGGCCTGTACCCGCGCAATTTCCTTTTCCTTGGAGACCCAGTCGAACCAGGTATCACCTACCTGCCAGAGCAGATACGCGCCGACATTGCTCATAACAACGAATATGATGCTTCTGTTGGGATCATTGGCAGAAAAGTAGATCGAGCAATAGAGCAGTGTCAGGGAAATAATGATCAGCGAAATGGCACGGATATAGACGCGCCACATCTCCCGCTTAAGCTTTCTCTGTCTGTCCTGATAGTGCTCACGGTAGATCTCTATGACTTTTTCCTTGATCACATCATTCAAAACATCCGTAAAGATACAGAGGTGCAGCTTAAACACCATATCGCTGTCCACTATCCTGTCAACTTCACGGTAGATCACATCGTTCAGTTCATTATGAGGTGTCAGAACATATGGATCAAACAGTTCTTCCTTTGGGATTTTAAGATTAAGTTCCATCGCACTACTCCGTTTCCATACGGTATTATGATCGTTTTTCAGATTGCTGTTTTTATTATAAATTCTTCCACAAGCGTCCGTAAACCTTTATTCACCTGTGGATGCATGTGTGCTTTCTGTTACAGATTCTTTTTGATCGTCAGGATGTTCTTCTTGTCCTCATAACGGTAGAACATCTGATCCGACGTCTTCTTGGACATATAGATCCCGAGTCCTCCGATCTGTCTGTCTTCAGCGGTAGCCGCCATATCCGGATCGGCTTTTTCGAGCGGATTGTACGGTGTGCCGGAGTCGATGAATGTCACTGCGATCTGGGAGTTGGTCCGGTCCATATCCACATGGATCACGACATTTCCGGTCTCCGCACCGTAGGCATAATTGGCAATGTTGACGAAGATCTCTTCCGATGCGAGTTCCATCTGCAGTTTTGTTTTGACGGAATCCGTCATTTCATCCATACTGCTGCGGATAAACTCGAGAACCTGGTCCAGGTTTTCCTTTTTCGCTTCGATCTTCATTTTTTTATGAATGCCGCCTGCTGTGCCGCCATTGTAGCGCATACTCAGCATGGTGATGTCATCAAACTGTTCTGCACTGCCGACAAATGCATCGATTCCGCACATCACGTTCTCCAGAACCTGGACCGGCGAAGCATCGGCGTCTTTATTCAGCGCAGCCAGTACACGTTCTGTGCCTAACAGCTCACGTGAACTGTTCTCCGCTTCAGGAACACCGTCGGTATATACGAACAGGGAATCTCCTGCATTCATTTTGAATGTATGCTCACGGAATGAAATATCTTCCATTGCAGCCACAGCCATGGAATGCTTGTATTTGACGATCTCATACTGCCCGCCGGCACGTCGCACGATCGGATGCTCATGTCCGGCATTAACGGCTACGCCTTCCCCTGTTGACAATGTGATGACAGCCAGCCAGACGGTCACAAACATGCCGGTCTTATTTCCTTCCAGCAGATGGTTATTGACATTTTTAAGTACTTCGCCGGGGCTTTCTCCTGCTTCGAGTCTCGTTTTGATCAGGATCTTGGCGATCATCATGAACAGAGCCGCCGGCACGCCTTTGCCGGAGACATCCGCCATGACAAGGGCCAGATGATCATCATCGATCAGGAAGAAATCATAGAAATCTCCGCCGACTTCCTTTGCAGGGATCATGGTCGCAAACAGTTCAAACTCCGGTCTGTATGGATAAGGTGGGAAAATCCGCGGCAGCTGGCTTTCCTGAATCTCCGTCGCCAGATGCAGTTCGGCACCGATCCTTTCCTTTTCAGCAGTAACTGTCTGCAGTTCATTCATATAGGCAACCGTCTTTTCGGAAATATCCGCAAATGACTGTGCCAGTGTTTCGATCTCATCCCCTGTCCTGTATACATCTTCCATCCGGAACTGTTTCTCGTCTCCACCGAGGGAAGAGATTCTTTTCGTTATGGTTTCCAGCGGTTTTACGATCCGTTTGCCGAGGACAATTGCATTAAATATAGACAATGCAAATATCAGAAGCAGGAATCCTATGAGTGTATTTCTCGCATTCCGGATATTATTCCGGAATATTTCCCTGGAAGCCTGCTGGATCTCATCAGTCTTCTCCTGCATCATAACTGTAGGCTGATCAGCCAGGGAACTGTCAATAACAGAGATGATCGTCCACCCTACGGTATTCATTTCCGCAGCTGTCATGTAATAGGATTTATCCTGCAGTTTGATCACTTTGACACTGTTATTGCCCTGCATGGCTTCAGTGATAAAAGCCGCAAGTTCCGCATTATCTGATTTTCTGAGATCCGGAGCATTTTCGGATGAATATACCTGGAGTTCCCCTTCTGTAAACGGAGAGAAAATGACATGGCCATCCCGGTCAATGATCAGTACCTGGTCATACTGCCCGGCTGTTTCCTCTACGGCAGTTTTCATGGAACCGAGGAACATATCCGCACCGACTACTGCTACGATCCTGCCGTTATGGTAAACAGGAATCGCACAGACAATACCGATCTCATCTGTAAACATGTCCTTTTCAATACCGGTGAAATATACACCGCCGGTTTCCACAGCACCTTTGTACCAGGGTCTCTCCGTTACCGGAATATGATTCAGTTCCCCGTCCGCCGTGAACTTCTTCCCCGACCGGTCATCAGCGATGATAAACAACCCGTCAGGTGTTCCGATAAAGCAGGAATTCAGTCTTTCGGAATTTTCAAACTGGGAAAGCATCATGTCATTCATATTGCTGAGAAGTGCTATTTTACTCTGTATATCCCCGCGGCTCAGATCAGTTCCTTCCTGTGTCAGCAGCTGGACAACCGCCTTCCCTTCGTTGGCCGGATCCGGAGCCGGGACACGGAATGACCCGTGGATCCCTTTTCCGTCATACAGACTTTCCGCATAATTTTTCAGCAGTTCAACCTGGTCTTCGAGGTCACTGAAAAGATCATCGGCAATATACGCTTCCAGCTGTGTTGACCTGCCCAGGCTGCTCTGTATCATACCGTTCATCGTCTTGGAAGAAAGATCATGAATCGATTCCTGCTGCTGGACGCCGGATGTATTCACCAGTTCGGTAAGATTTCTCAGTTGGTAAAAAACAACAAGTGAATAAGCCCCGGCAATCAGAAGCGCCGTAATCAGCACAAGATTAAAGATCTTCTGCACGATGCCGCCGATAACAAGATTTCCGATTTTTTTCATACAATACCTCCCGGGGTTTATGTGTTTGTTCTGTGTGTTAATGCCGCAGACGGAACGTACGGAAAACAGACATTCTTCAGACTGTCTCCGCAGCAGTTTTCAGTATTTTCAGCATTTTCCGAGCGAAAACACTGTGACTTTTCTCATCGAAATGAACACCGTCCGGACCGACAGTAATTCCCCAATGTGCAGCATCCGCAAGCAGGATACCGTTGTTTTCTGCAATCGCAGCATATATTTTCGGAAGCAGACCGGACTGCCGGATCGCCTCTTTGCCGGCACCCCATGAACCGTTTTCCACAGGCACCGGCGCTGTCAGGATCAGCGTATTTCCGGAATCCTTTTTCAGCGTCCTGATCAGGATATCCATCTTACAGCCGCACGCTGCGGCAGACATTCCGCCGATCACGTCATTCGTTCCCAGCATGATGATCACAGTACAGGGGGAATATCCCGATACCCTTTCTGCGATTTCAGCAGATTCCGCTTCACCGGGAATCATTCTTCCGTTGATCCCGTCATCGATTACCCGGAAGCCTTCTTCTCTGATCAGGCTTGTCCAGCGCACGCCGGCAGGATAACGTCCGTTATAACAGGCAGTGTCCGTATATCCCCATGTATTGGAATCACCGATGCAGAATACCGTTTTCATTCCTTCTGTTCCAGCCGGAGCGATTCATAGAAGGAGAACGGAACAGAGAGGGTTCCCCTGCCGTTTCCCAGATCGATATCCGGTTTTGCCTTTCCGTGAAAATCTGAACCGCCGCTTTGTTTGAGACCAAAGCGCTGTGCCAGTTCGATTGCTTTTTCTGTGGTTTTTTCGTCAAACATGGAATATCTGGTTTCGATCGCATCGAGACCGGCCTCCTTTGCCAGAGGCAGAAATTCCGTCAGTCCTTTGTATGTCAGGTTCAGAAACGGATGCGCGAGAATGGCAGCCGCCCCGTACATTTTGATAAACCGGATCGTTGCAAGTGCGCCCAGCCGTTTTGCGGGTACGTAGAACCCGTCTCCTTCTTTCAGCAATGTATCGAACGCTTCCTTTACGCTGCTGACATAGCCCTTCGCGAGCAGTACTCTGGCGACATGCGCCCTGTTGAAATCCTCTGCTTCAGTCAGCGCAGCAGCTTCCTCATATGTGATGTCATATCCGGCGGCGCGGAAATTATTGATCATTTTCGTATTACTCGTCTGTTTTGCGATATGAGCCAGTTCCAGATAGTCTTCGATTTCCGGCCATGTTTCTTCCGCAAAAAACAGACCGACGATATGCAGTTCCGTTCCTTCGTAGTCTGTCGTAAACTCACATCCGGGAACTGTAATCACATGATAATTCCTGCCCGCTTCCATGAATTCAGACAGGCCTTTGGAGGTATTGTGATCGGTCAGTGCCACAGCTGAAAGTCCTTTTTCTGCCGCATAGCTGACCAGTTCCGTGGGCGTAAAAGTCCCATCTGAAAAAGTCGAATGCGTGTGCAGATCGCAAGTTTTCATAGCCTGTCCTTTCTGACTGCCGGTTTAAGCGCATGATAAAACCAGCTTCCTACTTATATATTATATATTATGGTACCGCTTCTTCGGAGACAAACTGCTTCAGATGCCGCGTTTCTTTGCTTTATCGATTGCTTCCCAGAGACCGTTGATATAGGCCGCTCCCAGCGCACGGTCATAAAGACCGTACCCGGGCATCGCTTTTTCACCCCAGATCATCCGGCCGTGATCAGGTCTGATGGGTCCGTCAAATCCGATATCATACAGGGCCTTCACGATCTCGTACATGTCAAAAGTCCCGTCGGATGAAAGTTGCGCAGCCTCTTCAATATTGTCAGGGGAATGAAATTTCAGATTCCGCACATGCGCGAAATGAATTCTTCCTTTCAGGGAGCGGATCATATCAGGAAGATCATTCTCCAGATTCGTTCCGTAGCTTCCCGAGCAGAAAGTCACACCGTTATGTACATCATCCACCGCTTCCATAAGCCGCAGGATCTTCTCCTTGCTGGTAATGATGCGGGGCAGTCCGAAAACCGGCCATGCCGGATCATCCGGGTGGATCGCCATTCTGATGTCATACTCCCGGCATACCGGCATGATCCTTTCCAGAAAATAGACAAGATTTTCAAACAGCTTCTCGTTGTCAATATCCTGATAGAGCGCAAAAAGTTCTTTTACTTTTGCCATTCTTTCAGGTTCCCATCCCGGCATGACGGTTCCGTTGGTGTCATCTGCGATCGAAGCGAACATCTTTTCCGGATCAAGCGCGTCCACCGCTGCCTGTGTATAGGCAAGCACTGTTGAACCATCCGCTCTTTTTCTGGCCAGTTCGGTTCTTGTCCAGTCAAACACAGGCATGAAATTATAGCATACGAGGTGTATGTCCTCTTCCCCGAGATTTCTCAGACATTCAATATATGTTTCAATATCCTTTTCCCTTTCGGAAGACCCTGTTTTGATGGCATCACTGACATTGACGCTCTCAATACCTTCAATCTTCAGACCTGCAGCTTCGACTTCTTTTCTCAGTGCATGGATCTCCTCTCTTGTCCAGAGATCTCCGGGCTGTTTGTCATAGAGCGTCGTGATCACGCCGGTTACACCGGGAATCTGGCGGATCTGTTCCAGTGTTACCGTATCATGGGATGAGCCATACCACCGCAGTGTCATTTTCATAGAAAAGAACCTCCTTTATCTCATAAATCATCATTCTTATCAATTACAGCCGGTCCGGGAACCAGTGAATTCCCTGTCCTTTACATATACTATACATAAACCGGTGTCATGATGTAATACATTTAACTGTTCGTTTTATGAACATTCATAGTATGATTATTCATATATTGTCTCATCGGACGATTGATGAAAGAAAGACAGCATATGAAAAGTGATTTCTGGCTGATGGCGCCATTCAATACATTATTCTGCATTACCTTCACCTTCTTCCTGCTTCTTCTTGCAGGTCTGAGCATCCTTCTGAAAAACAAGGATGACCATACAAAACGGGTCATTCTGTCCGTTGTGTGCATGATCACCTTTATCGGCTTTTTTGTTTACAAATACTATCTTTCCATCGATGCTGAATACAATCTCCTGACAGCGGACAGGGAGGGATTCAACTGGTGGAATGAGCTTCCTCTGCATTTATGCAATATCAATATGATGCTGATACCGGTCGCGGTTCTCAGCAAAAACCGTCCGCTGATGAATTTCTGCTTTTTTGTAGCCCCTCTCGGCGCAATGATGGCACTTGCCATGCCGACTGCCGGATTCAGCGGATACTCCCTCCTGCTTCCGCGCATGCTGGGATTTTACGGCACGCATTTCATGATCGTGATCGAAGGCCTGGCTATCGTCACGTTCGGTCTGTACCGGCCGGAATTCCGCGATCTGCCCGGGACTTTCCTGGCAGCCGTCGGACTAACCTTCATGGTCTTCCTCTTCGATACACTTCTCCGTTTCACCGGCATTTACACCCGTGCCAATTATTTCTACACATATGAAACAGAGGGCAATGTACTTCTGAATCTGTTCCACAGCTGGATCCCGGTACCATTCCTTTATCTTATTCCCTGTCTTGCAATCCTGGGAGCTTATATGTTCCTTATCATGTCGTTCTTCAAAATCGGCGGGACTCGCCGCAGAAAATAAAAATCGTGTATTGTACCTGAAAGGAGGCAGATCATGATAATTGCTTTTCTCATCTGGACAGTTTTAGCTGTAATATTCTTGTGTATCGGCATATACTGCCGGTCTTCCCGGAAACCGGTAGGGTTCTGGGCAAATTCACAACCGCCGAAAATCAGAGATGTACAGAAATACAATTATGAAATGTCCAGGCTCTGGATGGTATATGCACTGCTGTTCGAATGTACCGGCATCCCTTTCCTGTTTTTAAAGCAGAACAGTCCGGTCTTCATCATTCCTGTCCTTGCCAATGTCTTCCTCGCAATCGGTATCATGGCTGTTTACGGGAAGATCGAAAGCAAATATATAAAATAGAGACCATAGAAAACCTGTTGTTTTCAGGAGGAAACTTATGCCCGGAAAATATGATATCTCCGTTTTCTTTGATGAGCCCTTCCTCGTCATCGATTTTCTGCCGGAACAGGTTCCCCCGGAAAGTCACGGTCAATTCCCGGATATTGAGCAGTTTTATCTGGAGCCGGAACGGTATGCCGAAATACGGGAAAGATTCGCGCATATTCTTCTGAAACTGAACTGTTACAGCGATTTCATCGTTTTTTATGATTCCGATGAAACAGGCATCCGCAATGAAGATCCGCAGACATTGTTCCGGAAGATCATTGAAAACACCCGGAATATCAATATCCTGATCCTCCCGGAGAACTCCCTTGTTTCCCTTCACAGGGATGACCTGTGCATGACCGTTTTCAATCCTGAAACAAAACTGCTGAACCAGATCCGGGCATTGGCAGGATCCTATGGATTGTTCGTCTGGAAACCATAAAAAGAACCGTGTTTTTCAAAACTCGGTTCTTTTTTATTTCTGCAGAACAACGGCCTGGTATGGTTTCAATTCAGCTTTGCCTTCGCTGAATTTCAGGGAATCATAATTATTCAGAAGCACTTCCGCGTATTCATAACCATCAGGCATGCGGAAGGATGCTTTATACCTGCTGAAATTTCCCATCACAAGCAGCGTTTTGCCCTGGTATATCCTCGTATAGGCAATGACCTGTCTGTGATCATGTGCATATTCTTCCGTCTCACCGTATATGGCAGTTTCGTTCGTCTTCTTGATCTTCAGAAGTTTCTGATAGAATCTGTAAACAGATTTTTTACTGTTGAGATCCTTTTCGGCATTGATCTCTTTATAATCCGGATTCATGCACTGCCACGGTTCATGTCCCCTGTTGAATCCGCCGTTGACGGATCCGTTCCACTGCATCGGCACACGGGCATGGTCCCTTGCCCCGTACCGGATAAAGCGGAATGCCAGCTGCTTCGGAATATGATATTTGCACAGAAGATCATAGACAAAATGGCTGACCGGATCTTTCATTTCATCAATGCTTCTGAACTTGCAGGCGGTCATGCCGATCTCCTCACCCATATAGATGAATGGTATCCCGAATCCCATGAAAGTCACCGTTGCAAGCATCGTCGCTGCTTCATAGCGGTATTTTCCGGTATCGATGGAAAAACGGCTGACACTTCTTATGTTGTCGTGATTTTCCAGAACCAGCGTATTCCAGCCATCCCGGTAATACGTTTTCTGCGGTCCGAATAATCCCTTTTTGAATTGTTTCAGATCAAACGGTTTCCAGAAAAATTTCTTTCCTGCAATATTGTCAGCGTCCAGATGCGCAAAATTGAAGATCGTATCCAGCTCATGGTTTTCCTCTTTCACGTATGCATATGCATCTTCATCGGACGGATGGAAGGATTCCCCGACGGTATATGTGTCATATAAAGAAAGTGACCTGTTATACAATTCGTTGAGATATTCATGTATATGCGGTCCGTCAACATAATACGGTGCACCTTTCTGAAAGGACTTTTTCGAATGATCATCCTTTATGGGATATACTTTGGAAAACATATTGAATACATCAAACCGGAAGCCGTCGACTCCTTTATCCAGCCAGAAGTTCAATATATCAACGATCTCATCCCTGACCTTCGGATTGTCCCAGTTCAGATCTGCCTGTTCGGGACAGAAAAGATGCAGATAATATTCATCGGTATTCCCGATCCTTTCCCAGGCACTGCCGGTAAAGGACGATTCCCAGTTTGAGGGCGGAAGAAGCTGATCCCCTTCCCGTCTGCCTTTGCGGATGATGTAGTAATCACGGTACGGTGAATCCGGCGATTCCAGAGCCTTGCGGAACCACGGATGTTCGATGGATGTATGATTGATGACCATATCCATGATTACCTTAAGATCCCTTTTATGGCATTCTTCCAGAAGCCTGTCAAAATCCTCCATTGTTCCGAATTTCACATCGATTGCCTTGTAATCGCTGATATCATATCCATAATCATAATCTGGAGACTGATAAAGCGGTGAAAACCAGATAGCCGTAACACCAAGTTCCTTAATGTAATCGAGTTTTGAAATAATGCCTTCAATATCTCCCCAGCCGTCATTGTTGCTGTCCATGAAACTGAACGGATAAACCTGATATACTACCGCATTTTTATACCATTGTGTACGCATGATCTCTCTCCCTATTTCTGCTTTATTACAGTATTAATAATATCGCTCAGATAAATAAAAAGAATGTGCAGAAACTGCACATTCCCCCTAAAAAAGGAAAACAACAAACGCTCCTCAGAAGGATTCGTTGATCTCCCTGCGGAGCCCAAATAAGGTAAAAAGCGTGATAATAGCTGCAATAATTGCCGCTCCGCCAAGAACGGCTGCGATTATGGCAGTCGGTTCTATCGGGATCACACGCAGCGCCAGAATACCCAGAACGGAAAGCGCGAGGAATAGAATCATATTAAACCAGCGCAGGAAACCGATCGTTCCTGCTCTCTTTGATCCGTAATCCGAAGCGATTGTTTCCACGATTCCGAGTATCATAAAAATACAGAAAGCTGAGACCAGATTGACAGCACTCCTGAAAACAGACAGATCCGTTTCCGGCATCACGATGCCGAGAATCCAGAAAGCACCGGTGAAGATCGCCAGCAACAGGGAAATCCATTTCAGATATGTCTTCCCGTCTGTGTAATCTCCCAGTTCGTCAATTGCCAGAAAGAACAGGATCCAGCCGATACAATCCGGCATGATATTGATTTCCGTACCATTGATTGTCAGATTGATATTGACAAGTGTAAAAAGAAATCCAAATGCAATATATGATATACCTTTTTTTATGTTCAGTTTCATAAAAAACCTTTCAGAAAATAATACCCATTTATTATAACAGGCATATAGAGATGATAAAATAAAACTGCGATTCAGGCAATATACAGGAGCGGAAAATGATAAATAAATGGATCAATGGGCTTACGGCAGCCCTGCTCATGTTCCTTCTGACTGCGTGTTCCGCAGAAAACGGAAGCATCGGTGAATGGTCACGTATGGGCAACTATACTGACGGCAACAGCAATTTTCTTTCCATTACAACAGCGAAGGAAACGTCAGCTGATGAAAATGAATATGAAGGCTATTATGTCAACGTATTTATCGAAGGCACTACATACGGCTGGTTCATACCGCAGGAAGGAAATACCCTGCACGGAAACCTGATGCCGGAATTTGAAGAGGAAACATTTATCGTTACGGTTTCAGAAGAAGGAAAAGACGGGCTTCTTCTCACACTGGAAAACGGGAATACCTATCATTTCAAACCGGTCAGCCAGTAAGATCATAAAAAAATCTTTCTCTTTACAGATGTATAAGTCTGTAAGAGAAAGATCTTTTTTTATTCTTCGGCCGCTTTCAGATGCTGGGTGGCATCGATCTCATTGATCATCGCTACCCGTTCGGAATGCCTTCCGCCTTCAAATTCAGCGTTAAGCCATTCATCCACAATCATCTTTGCAAGTTCAACACCGATCACACGCGCACCGAAAGCGATGATATTCGTATTATTGTGCTGTTTGCTGAGTTTTGCGGTATACGGATCGCTGCATACACATGCCCTGATCCCATGAACTTTGTTTGCTGCCAGAGAGATACCTACCCCTGTCCCGCAGATCAGGACGCCGCCATCCACTTTGCCTTCCGCGACCAGCTTAGCAACTTTGTAGCCGCTGACCGGATAATTGAAGCGGTCAGGTGTATCTGTGCCGACATTGATCACCTCATGTCCCTTTTCTTTCAGATACTGCATGATTTCGTTTTTCATATCGACTGCGACATGATCATTTCCGATTGCCAATTTCATATTCTGTGCCTCCAAGATTATTATATTGATTCTTTCATCTGCCGCAAGTATTGAACTATATCGTGTGCCGGATTCATAAAAAAACGGAGAGATATCCCCGTTTATCAGAAATCTGGTTTGTACTGGGAAGGCATGATCGGCATGCCGCTGACCATAAAATCAACAACATTCAGGAACGTGCCGTTGCCGTCATAAGGGAAAATGCGGTATTCGCACACGACCGGTGAAGTTTTATTCTCATAGGTGATATTCGTCCCGAATGCCAGAAGCACAAGGAATTCCCTGGTTTCATCCGCGAGAAGGTCAGCGCCGGTATGGGTATCCGCCTCTTCCAGGATATCAAAAAGAACAGAATGAAGTTTCTTTTTGGAAGTGACGACCGGAACTCTCTTGTGCGCCGGATCCTTGAACTGACGGACGACGATACAGTCAT
>CADBPK010000259.1 GCA_902796465.1 uncultured Erysipelotrichaceae bacterium
AATGACAGGATCCTGCTTTCGGAGTAAGACAATGAAAGAGAAGAAGACAAATGCCATGCGCATGCTGGAAAGCGCCGGTATTCCGTATACAGAACATGTTTACGATGCTTCCGACGGGCATATAGATGCTGTTTCCGTTGCGGCAAAATGCGGCATGGATCCCGCAATGGTATTCAAAACACTGGTTACCGCAGGAAGTGACCGGGAACATTATGTATTTGTGATCCCGGCGGAAAATGAACTTGATCTGAAGAAATGCGCCAAAGCCGCAGGCGTCAAGAATGTAGAGATGATCCCGGTAAAGGAACTTTTGCCCCTGACCGGATATATCCGCGGCGGATGCAGTCCCGTCGGAATGAAAAAACAATTCCGGACATTCTTTGATGAAACAGCTATATTGTTCGATACGATCTATGTTTCCGGCGGTAAGATAGGGCTGCAGATCGAAGCTTCTGTTGATTCTTTACTGAAGATCACAGGCGGAAGTATGGCAGATCTGACAAGATGACATCCTGAGGGATGTTTTTCTTTTGGTTATTAATGCCATGAAAGTCAGAAGATAATGCTATAATGAACGTTATGAAAAAGAATAAATGGATAGCGGTAATCGCAGCGGCTGTATTATGCATACCCTCAGGAAACATGATACGGACCAGCGCGGAACCTGATTATACAGATACGGAATACTGGACAGAGAAATGTCTGAGCAGCGATCACGTTCCCGCTTCAGACTATGAGGCATGCCAGGCGTACAGGGAGTATATGGGCGGCACATCGGAAGATCTGCAGAAAAAGCTGGAAGCAATTGAAAGCAAGCGGGGAGAGATCGAGTCCAATATCAGCGAGTATGGTGAAAAGATCAAGGAATATCAGAGCGCGGCGGAAGAACTGACAGGTGACGTCCGCACGCTGAATGCGGAAGTAAATGAACTGCAGGCAAAGATCGATGACCAGCAGGAACTGATTGATGAGAAACAGAAGGAAATTGACGAGAAACAACAGGAGATCGATAAGGTTTCCGTCAAGGTAAAGGAAAGAATGGTGCGGAATCAGCCGGTCATGCGGGTGAATCCGTTTATCGATATCCTCATGGATTCAAAATCTTTTGACCAGCTGCTGCGGACCCTGATGGGGATCCGTTCGATCACGAACAGCGACCGTCATGCGATCGATCAGATCATGGATATGATGGACGGACTGAAACAGGCAAAAAAAGAACTGGAAGAGATCCGGGAATCCATTGAAAAAGATAAGGAAGAAGCGGAAGTCAAACGGAATACCGTTGTGCAAAAACAGCAGGATCTGATCGAAAAACGTTATGAAGCGCAGGTGATCCAGGAAGCTTTTGAAAAGCAGTACGCTGACCTGGAAGCACAGGGCAACAGGGTTGCGACAGATATCGATTCCATTCAGGACACTATGAATGATCTCGCTGATCTCGGTGTGCTGGATGATATTCCGGACACGGGGATCGATCCCAACTATGAACCGGAACCGACACCTGAGCCAACACCTGAACCTACTCCCGAACCGACGCCTGAACAAACACCGGAAGTAACGCCGGAAAGCACAGAGAATCCGGAAGCGACGGAAACCCCGTCAGGAGAGCCGACTCCGACCCCGTCAGGCACGGAAAATCCGGAAGTGACACCGACGCCTGAACCGACGCCGGAAGCGACACCTGAGCCAACCCCGGAATCCGGAACAGGCGCAGGCAGCGGCATCGGATGGGTACATCCTGTTCCCGGTGCCTACAGAAGCGCAGGAACATGGTATTATTTCGGCGGAGGCGTGCATCTCGGCATCGACCTGGCCGGTGTTCCCCAGGGAACAACGATCCGTGCGGTGGCGAACGGTGTTGTCATCAAGAGCGCTGACGGCTGCAGAGTCGGATACCTCGGCAGCGGATGCGTAGGTACAGGCGGATCCTGGGGCGGCGGCAACCAGGTATTCCTGCTGTCCAAGGTCAACGGCGGGCTGTATGCAATCAAATACTGTCACATGCAGTACGGATCACCGGTCAAGACCGGAACGATCGTCAATGCTGGTGATTATGTCGGCAGGCTCGGCGCAACGGGCAACGTTACCGGTCCGCATGTTCACATTGAAATCATGTATCTCGGTGATGCATCCAATTTTGCGAATTACGCCAGGACCTGGAACGGCGATCTTGCCTTTGGATGCGGCTGGACCACAGCAGGCCTCAGAAGGAGATGCGACAGCGGCGTAGGTGCTCCCTGCCGCATACGTCCTGAAACCGTATTTGGATATTGAATTCAGTCCGGAAAAAAACCGGACTTTTAAAAAAGCCGGGATTGCCCCTTTGGAATCTGTCCGGAATGGGGTAAAATAGAAAACCGTAATGTAAACAGGAGCTGCAGATGACGATAAAGAGAAAAAAGCTGAAAAAGGGAGTCAGATCGGTACTGGCTGTATTATGTGCAGCAGTGCTGTTGTACGGAGGTTCCCGTGTATTCAGCTCAATGAATAAAAAACCAGAACCGGCAGCGGCGGAAACGCCGGAGCCGACACCGGAACCTACACCTACACCTACGCCGGAGCCGACACCGGAACCGGACAAAAAGATCTCGCTTTTCCTGACCGGGGATGCGCTGATCCATGAATCGGTCTACGAGGACGCAAGAAATGATGACGGGACGTTTGATTTTGCCAAACAGCTGGACAGTGTCGGAAATATCGCTTCCAAATATGATCTGGCCTATTACAACCAGGAAACGATCCTCGGCGGAAGCGAACTGGGACTTTCCGGATATCCGACATTTAACAGTCCGTATGAATTTGGTGATTATATGGTTTCCAAAGGATTCAACCTCGTATCGACGGCAAACAACCACTGCCTCGATAAAGGGCTGAAGGGACTGGAGAATTCCTATAACTACTGGAAAAAGCAGAAGGGGGTGATCATGCAGGGGACCAATCTGTCCCAGGAGGATTATGATGAGATCCCTGTCGGTGAATGCAACGGGATCACTTATGCCTTCCTGTCCTGGTGTGAACATACGAACGGAATCCGTGCACCGTATGCATACTCAGTTAATTATTATCCCGGGCATGTTGAGGAAATAGTGAATAAAGTTAAAAAAGCAGACGGAATGGCAGATGTAGTCATCGTTGCCATGCACTGGGGAACAGAGTATTCCCACGGCATCAACAATGATCAGAAGTATCTCGCCGATGAGCTGACCAAAGCCGGTGCGGATATTATTATCGGCAATCACCCGCATGATATCGAACCGTTTGAATGGGTCAACGGAAAACCTGTATTCTACGCGATGGGAAATATGATCGCCACCCAGCTCGATACGGACAACCAGATCGGGATGGTCGGCGCGCTGGATATCACAAAAAAACCGGACGGGGAGATCGTGATCGACAACGTCAGGGCAGATCTGATCTACACCTATACAGAAGGCGTATATCCCGCGCTGCGCTACAATGTCAAAACATATCTGTTCTCTGAACTGACAGATGAGATCCTGCCGGATCATGAGGCATTATACGAACAATATAAAAATATTATTACCTCGGTGGATAATAATATTCAGATCGGCGGTGTCTGATCAGAGGTGATGCAGTCTGAAGCGCTCTTCCAGCGCTTCTTTTGCTTCTCTGGCCTTGACTTCCGCGTTGGCGTCACTGATCTCATCCTGCGGCAGGATCTCCATGATGATCTCCATCGTGCCGATAAATTCCTGCAGTGTATTGAGCAGTTTGACCTTCACTTTTTTCAGTTCCTCAAAATTCCAGCTGGTTTCCAGTTTGAGATAGTTCTCCATGATCATATTCAGGAAGGGAAGATAGCGGTCATAAAAACGGTCCAGTTCCTTTTCACCGCTGTCAAACCAGTACTGCAGATCTCTCAGATCCCGGAACTTCTTCAGCATGGCTGCGATCTGTTCCTTTATTTCCGCATCATAGATCTTTTCCCGGCACAGCTCCATATAGCGGATGTATTCACCGGCCTGTTTCATATGGAGTTCTTTTTTCTCTTCGTTATTCATATTCACATTGTAAAAAGAAACCGTGCGGTTTTCAATCCGCACGGTCTGTATCAGAGTTTAAGAGCTTTTTTCATGAATACATGCATTTCGGAGATCGTCTGCCAGTAAACCTCACCCTGGCCTCTGTCATGGGAACCGTACTTCAGTACCCTGAGCAGGATCGGGTTGTCACTGGTATTGTTCTCCTGCATCATAGCTGCGAAGCTCTTCCCGTGATACGGGGGGACGTTGTTGTCGCATTCCCCGGTCTGGATATAAACAGGAGGATAATCCACAGGACGCACATTATGCACCGGCGAGTAGCTCAGCAGGTATTCGAATTCTTCCTTTGAATGATAAGGATCGCCGTACTCGGTCACATACATGGCACCGCGGTCATCTTTCGCAAAATGGATCATATCTGTATGGGGGACTGAATCGATCACGCATCCCCACAGGTCCGGACGCATTGTGACCAGTGTACTCATAAGCAGGCCGCCGTTCGAACAGCCGCTGATCACTGTCTTCGCGGGGCATGTCCAGCCATCCTGCATCACTTTCTCAGCAATGCCGATGAAATCGTAATAGCAGTTTTTCTTCTTCATTCCCATGCCGGCATCATGCCATGCCGGTCCGTATTCCGCGCCGCCGCGCAGCAGACAATGAACATAGATGCCGCCGTTTCTGACCCAGGCAGCGATGTCTGTGCCGGAAACCATTTCCGCAGACCACGGCGGCATGGAAATATTGTATCCGCCGTAGCCGTACATCAGGGCCGGTCTCTGACCGTCTTTCTCCGCATCTTTCAGATGAACGAGATAATATGGGATCTTTTCCCCGTCTTCCTTTGAATCCGCGAAAAGCAGGTCAACGGCAATATCATCATGCGCCTGATCTTCTCCGAGTTTTGTTTCAAATGAACTGCCGTCAAAGGACAGGATCTTCTGCCGTTCGGTAAATGTTTCGAAGGAGAAGAGTTTGCCTTTTCCGTCTTTTCCGGTCACGCCCAGTGATCCGACCGGGTCCGGCAGCGGCACTTCTTTCCCGCTCTGCGGATCGATCAGTTTGGAGGCGGCAGTTTCCTCTGCCTGCAGGAAGATCCTGCCGTTTACGCTGAATCCTTCTTTCAGATACGCAGTTTTTTCCACATAGACGGTTTCCGCATCTGCGATCGTCTTACCGAACGGAACCGCGATCATGGAACCGTGATCATTTCCTTTCAGGGATATGAAATAATGATTTCCGTTCAGTGAATCGATATATTTCAGTTCCATCGGTTCATTTTCATTGAGGACAGTCAGTTTTCCTGTCTCCTCCTCATAAGCATAGAACACGTCTTCCGAATAGTTCATGGAGAATGAGAAGATGAACATTCTGCCGTCTTCCGAAACAGCTGTATTCCCAAAAATGGAATTGCCCGGGTATGTCAGAATGTCCGTGACTGTATTGGTTTCACCGTCCCATCTCTGTATGGTCGTCCGGGTTTTGTCTTCCGAAACGGTTGTAGTCGGGGAATAAAATGCTTTCCGGTTCTTCGACCATACACCGCTGAAGGTCATCGGCAGGATGCACAGGATCTCCTGCTTTTCATAATCATAGATGACATTGTCCGGACGGGGAGCGGCATCGACCTGTGCCATGATGGCAAGAATATTATCGTCGAGCGGGCAGGCTTCCGCACCGAATGCTGTCCGTTCGGGAAGATCATACCGTTTAAACAAGGTCTTAACCGTTTTCAGATTCCGGTCCAGCTGCACGATAAAGGAGTTGCCTTCATGGTAACCGGAAGCCAGGAAACCGTTTTTCCACGGAGTAATATGACTTGGCAGTTCCGGTTTGTATGCGGCTTTCAGCTCCGCTTTCATGGCTTCAACTTCTTCTTTCGAAAACCAGCTGTCGGTAAATGCGTTCTGACGTGCCGTGTAGTCCAGCACTTCCGGATCATCCTTGTCGCGCAGCCATGTATACGGCGCCGCGAGAGGGATACCGAAATGATCTTCGATCAGATCACTTTTCCTGCATTTCGGATAATCGTATTTCATTTGATATTTACTTCCT
>CADBPK010000260.1 GCA_902796465.1 uncultured Erysipelotrichaceae bacterium
TGCAAGATCCATGGAAGCTTACAGAAACTGATTCATAATCATGACAACCAGCCCGAAAAGAAAACCGTCCTGTACAGAACGGGTTTTCATAATGCACATTAATCTTTAGTGAATTTGATATTGACAAACCTTAGCGAGTTTTGTTTTCTGTATGTATACATGATGATCCCTGCCGCCACACCGGCGTTCAGCGATTCGAAGCCATCCATTTCGATCTTCAGGATGCGGTCGGCAGAATCCAGACATTTCTGCGAGACACCCTGCCCTTCGCTTCCGATAATAAATGCCATCCTGTCTGCCGGAGCGATTCCGGACATCTCCTCCGCATTGCGCAGGGCGGAAGCGATGACACATACACCTTCCTTTTTCAGCTGCCCGATCACATCTGGAAGAGACGCGTAAATCACCGGGATATGGAATACCGCTCCCTGGGTGGAACGCAGTGCTTTTTCATTGTAGATATCACAGGTATCCGGTGAACACCAGACAGCATCGAATCCGAAGGAAACAGCAGTCCTTACCATGGTTCCAATGTTGCCGGGATCCTGGATTCCATCCAGCAGAAGCAGTCTCTCATACGTTCTCACTTCCGGATCCGTTTTTTTGCAGACAGCGATATAATGCGTGCCGGAAACACTTTCCGATAGTTTTTTCATGACCGGTTCCGTGACAAAAACCGTTTCCGGCACTGCAAACGCGGGATCATCCAGATCCGTGATCAGTGTTCTGACACATCCGGCATCCAGCGCTTCCTGCGTCATATGTTCCCCTTCCGCAAGAAACAACCCGGTCCTGTCTCTCTCTTTTTTCTGCCGCAGTTTCATCCACTGCTTGATCCGGCCGTTCTGCAAAGATGTGATTTTTTCCATGTTATCTTTCATCATTCGTCCATCCTTCTCTGCCGTACGACTTCAAATGTCAGGACGGCTGCCGCCGCTGCGGCGTTCAGTGCGTTGCGGAAATCGTTCGCATACGGAATATAGATATTCTGATCCATTTCTGCCAGTACGCCGGAAGACAATCCCCGCATCTCACCGCCGATCGCGATCAGGACCGGTCCCTTCAGATCTGCGTCCGTATAGACTGCGGCGTCCCTGCGCATGGCCGCATAACAGGTGACACCTTTCTTTTTGATCGTCCGGATCAGTTCCGGCAGATCATCCGTCATGACGATGTTCATGTATTCCGAAGCTCCCGCGCTTGATTTCAGTATCGTGCTTTCGGCGTTTTCCCAATTCCTGCGGCGGGTTATGATCCCACTGCAGCCGCCGCTGTAGAGCGTACGCAGAATATATCCGAAATTGAACGGGTCTTCGATCCCTTCCGTCAGCGCAAGGAAAACATTATCTTCCGTAAAGCAGTCCCCGATATCCTGATATACCCTGCTCTCCGCTTCTGCCGCAATGCCGCCATGGGTCTTTCCGGCAGTCATGTTTTCGATTTCTTCCCGGCTCACAAAAGCGACCGGGACATCGCGCTCTTCCGCCCGATGCAGGACAAAACGGACTTCCCTGTCTTTTCTTTCCGCATCGATATAGATTTTATGTATTTTTCTTCTTCCTGCCAGAAGCGCCGCTTTTACGCTCAGCATTCCTTCAAGGATCATCGGCTCCTCCTGATCATATCGCCTGCTTTCACCGCTGAAGGCACCGGTATGGTCACTTCCGCCATCGGGTGACGCGATATTTCCATATATTCCCCTTTATCGTTTTTCATCCATTCGAAAACAAACGGTTCATATGTCCCGGATGGTGAAAGGATCTCTGCCCTCTCTCCTTTTGCGAACGGGTTCCTCGTCTGGATAACCGCTGTTTCCGCCGTCTTATCATAAGAAAGTACAGTTCCGAGAAAATCATGATTTACATCCACATTCGTATTCGGATGATAAATGATCGAATCCTGCGCATCCGGGTTATCGTAAAACCCTGTCCAGATATCCCGGTTCTCGCTTTTCCGCATTTCTTCCCGGTACATACGCATCCTGTCTGCGTCCAGCGGTCCTCCCTTTAAAAGGATCTCATCGATACAGCGGCGGTATACGCTGACAACGGAGGCGATATAGAATTCTGTTTTCATCCTTCCTTCGATTTTGAAAGAAGCAACACCCGCTTCCATCAGGTCATACAGATGATCCAGACACATCAGATCCCGGGATCCCATCGTAAACAGATCGTCCTGTTTTGTCAGTTCCGTTTTACCCTGATACAGATGATACTGCCAGCGGCATGACTGGGCACATCCGCCCCTGTTGGCATCTCTCAATGTCATCCGGTTGCTTAATGTACAGCGGCCGGAATAATTGACGCACATCCCGCCGTGGATAAATGCTTCGCTCGGCACTCCGCCCTCCGCCGTGATCCTGCGCACATCTTCCATTGTGCATTCCCGGGCAAGAACGACACGGTCGATGTCCAGATGTCTTTTCAGAAAACGCACGGCACTGCTGTTCGTTACGGACAGCTGGGTGGAACAATGCACTTCCAGGTGCGGTGCATACTTCTTCGCACAGTTCATAATATACGGAGATGCGCAGATCACCGCATGCACGCCGCATTCCTGCAGAAAGCGCAGATATTCCGCCAGTCCATCCAGATCTTCGTCATGCGGAATGATGTTTACGGTCACATGGACATGCGCACCGTATTCACGGGCAAAGGCGCAGATCTCCCGGATATCGTCATATGTAAAATTGGATGCCCTTGAACGCAGTGAAAAACTGCGTCCGCCGATATATACGGCGTCCGCCCCATAGCGTATGGCAGTCTTTGCCCTGGCAAGATCGCCGGCCGGGGCAAGCAGTTCCGGTTTATTTAACTGTTTTGTTTTCATAATAACCTTTTGTAAAAGCAATACCGGGGTATGCTTCGATCAGTGCCTGCTCGCACTCACGCGCATTTTCCGATTCAGCTGTGCGGTATGTCCTGACTGCGTCGGAAACACAATCCGCCGGCAGAAACGCCGCATTGATGATCACCTGTACATCACCGTCCTGTTCCAGAGCACAAACCTCCGGAACCGACGTCAGGACTGCATCCATATAAACAATTGTATAATTCTCATCTTCATATACCGGCATGAACCCTTCCCGGCTTTCTTCACGGATCCGGATATCGTTTCTGTTCTTCAGGATCTCGGTGTCTTTTCCTTCCGTGTAAAGGCTGAGCAGCGGCCGTCTGGAAACGCTCATGATCTGATATCCGTGACCCAGGATCATATACTGATCTGCCGGGATTCCCAGATGTGTGATCTCTTCAGCACTCAGCAGCGGTGAAACAACGACCGCCTTCAGTCCGCAGGAAAGCCACCACTGCATATCTTTCCCGTTGGTCATAAGTGTCTGCGGGTCATAGATCATCCTGCCGGCAATGCCCTGTTCCTCCGCTGCCGCAAATAGTCCCGGATCCGAAAAAAAGATGCCGTCGGCGGAAAGAACGCCCGGTTCACGCAGAAGCGCTTCCGCAACGGGCATTTCATTCTGTGAAAACAGTTTATCTGCCTGCAGATAGACTTCCATTCCCATATCTCTGATCGTCTGTATGCAGGCATCCAGATCCTCTTTCCGGAAACAGTCACACGGGCTGAATGCATATCCGCTCAGCGGAAGGATCACACCGTCCGCCCCGCTTTCCCTGTACAACCGAATGGATTCTGTGTCTGCACAACGTACAAATATCTTTTTCATCTGTATTATTGTATCCTGTTTCCCTATGATAGAAAAGGCATCTTGTTGCATAGCAGATGGATTTATGGTAGTCTGCATATATCATTGATGGCGGCGTTAAGTGCTGTGATTGGGGCATCACGGACGAAAAGGATATCTTGCGGTCAGTCATCATTCCCATTAAGTGAAATATCTCCTTTTTTCACTGATGGAGAAAGGAGGATATATGTTCACAAAAGAATACTGGAAATCATCATTTGACCATCTTAAGGACATCAGATATCTGACCATCATGGCGGTATTCATCGGCATGAAGGTTTTGATGAAGTCTTTTTTCATTCCGGTCACACCAACATTGCGGATCTACATGACCTTCCTTTTTGCGGCTGTCGAGTGTTCCATTATCGGACCGGGGGCGGCCATCGTTTCCGGATGCGTTACGGACCTGATCGGCTTCATGCTGTTCCCGAACGGCGCATTCTTTATCGGCTATACCATTTCGGAGATGACCGGACATCTGGTCTACGCCCTGATGCTTTACAGAAAAAAGATCTCCGTGCTCCGGATCTTTATGGCTAAATTCATAAACAACTATTTCACCAACGTCATCCTCGGATCGCTGTGGAACCATATTATTGTGGGAAAGGCATTTCTGTACTATGCCGGCAAAAGCATCATAAAGAATACATTGATGCTGCCGATCGAAGTAGTCCTGCTGGTACTCCTGTTCAACCTTCTGATCCCGTCCATGAAACAGAGACGTTTTATCAGCGAAGAGAACAGAACTCCCATACCTTGGAAATAGCTGCATTGTGCTATAATTTGAATCATGATCAGAAAACACTATGAAATCGTAAAAAATGATATAGCCGGAAAAGCGGATCTCTGTATCGTATCGAAACACCGTACAACGGATGAGATCATGGAATATTACCATGAAGGACAGCGGATCTTCGGCGAGAACCGGGCTGCGGAACTGAAGGAGAAAGCGGAAGTTCTGCCGGAAGATATCGAATGGCATTTTATCGGACACCTGCAGAAAAACAAAGTACGCCAGGTCGTGCCCCATGTGTCCTGTATCCAGTCGCTGGATTCTTTGGAGCTTGCCGCCCTGATCGAAAAGGAAGCTGCCCGTGAAAACAGGATCATTCGTGCTTTTGCGGAATTCCATCTGGCAGTGGATGACACGAACAAAACCGGCCTGTCAAAAGAAAATGCCGTATCCTTTATCCGGGAATGTGCCGGATATGCGCATATAGATCTGTGCGGCATCATGTGCATGGGACCGCATACGGAAGATGAGGCAAAGATCCATTCTGTATTTGCGGAGGGTGAAGAACTTTTCCGCATGCTGCAGAAAGAATTCGGCTCAGACAAGATCCGCACCCTTTCCATGGGCATGAGCGACGACTACCGGATCGCCCTGGAGCATTCCAGCAATATGGTCCGGATCGGCACATATCTGTTTGAAGACGATCAGTAATCACTATAAGGAGAACATTATATGCCAGCAGCCACAACACATGTTCAGTTTGCGGAAGATGTCTATGCCCTTCTGCCTCCGGAGTATCAGAAGAAGATTGCCGATTTTCCCCTGTTCTGGCTCGGGTCACAGGGACCGGATATGCTTCTGTTCTCAAAAGCCTCGCTTCTGCCGGGCAGTCTGAAGAAATACGGAGGACTCCTGCATCACGACA
>CADBPK010000261.1 GCA_902796465.1 uncultured Erysipelotrichaceae bacterium
AAACGTATTGGTAATGATCTGGCGTACTCCGTCGATATCACTGGTCATCCGCGTAATGATATCTCCCTGTTTGTTTGTCGTGAAAAAACTGTGGGGCATGGACTGCAGATGATCATACATCTGGTTGCGCATATCAAAGGTAATGTGCTGGGCGATCCACGTATTCAGATAACTTTCCAGCACACCGATCAGATTGGAGCCAAGTGTTACACACAGGGAGAGCACGATCAGCTTTATCAGCAGGTCCAGATTTCTCCCGATCAGACCTTCATCGATGATCCGGCCGGTCAGAATGGAAGGATAGACAGCCAGTATGGACGAACAGATGATCGCCGCAAAAACAAGGATCATCTGGGCCGTATACGGTTTGAGATAAGAAAAGACACGCGCCAGAAGCTCTTTTGTCACTTTCGGTGCGTTCTTTTTTTCTTCTTCGGTGAGGAACATTCCTCCGCGTCCGGGTCGCATGCTCATATCTGCTGTCCTCTTACGCCGACATCATAAACTTCCGTGCCGCTGCTGTTCCGATCCGGAATAAGACCGGCCGAAGCGCCTTGTCTGCGTTCTTCAGTTCCTGAATGATGGAAATATGCTGCGGACAGTGCTGCTCACATTTCCCGCATCCGATGCACTGGGACGGGAAAGGCGGCTTCTTCCGCATGGCGATCGTTTTGGCATAATCCATCCTGCCGCTCATCTTGTCTTCAATAAACATCTGGTTATAGCATCGGAACGCACCGGGGATATCCACGCCCTGCGGGCATGGCATGCAGTAGGCGCAGCCCGTGCACGGCACTTTCATCTTCCGGTTGATCGATTCCTTTACCTGTTCGATCAGTTTCCGGTCTGCATCTGTGATGTCACCCGGCAGACAGGAAGAAGCGATGCGGCAGTTTTCCTCCACCATTTCAACAGAGTTCATGCCCGACAGCACACAGGTAACTTCCTTCTGATCCCAGAGCCAGCGGAAAGCAAGTTCTGCCGGCGTCATTTTTCTTTCATGTTCCGCGATCTTCTTTTTCGCTTCCGGAGGCAGCTGGTCCACCAGCTTTCCGCCCCTGAGCGGTTCCATGATGATCACCGGGATCCCTTTTGCATATGCAGCGTACAGTCCCTTCCGGCCTGCCTGCGTTACTTCATCCAGGTAGTTGTACTGGATCTGGCAGAAATCCCAGTCGTAGGCATCCAGGATCTTCAGGAACATTTCCGTATTGCCGTGATAGGAAAAACCGATATTGCGGATCCTTCCGGCTTTCTTCTGTTCCTGTATCCATTCCCGGATACCGTGTTTTTCAAGATTTTCCCATGCCTGTACATCCGTTAACATGTGCATGAGATAGTAGTCAATATAATCCGTGCGGAGGCGCTTCAGCTGCTCGTTGAAATAACGGTCGATCGCCTTGTCGGTTTTGATCATATACTGCGGAAGCTTTGTTGCGATATTGACTTTTTCACGGAGATGATTCCTCTCCAGGATCTCTCCGAGCGCCGCTTCGCTTCCGGGATAGATATATGCTGTATCGTAGTAGTTTACGCCTCTCTGCCAGGCGCAGAGAATCTCCTTCTCTGCTTTGTCGATATCGATCGCGTTTCCTTTTTTCGTAAAACGCATGCAACCATAGCCGAGTGCAGAAACCGGCTTTCCATATTTGTCGTTACGATACTCCATTCGGGATTCTCCTCCTACAGATTTTCACGCATAAACCGGAATGCGTTCCGGTAAGCGATATCTTTGATCTCCTCTTCTGAAAATCCTGTTTCGCTGAGACCCTTGATCAGGTTCTGCGCCTGGTCGGCTGAACTGATATCATAACGGTCACGCCCAAGGAAATCCATAAAATCGAAGCCGCAGGCGATATGCTGATGACCGACAAGGTCCGCCATATAACGCGCGTGTTTTGCCAGCATCAATGCGTTCTGATTTGCAGGATCCTCCGCAATAAACTTTTTCCAGCTGTTCAGACCGATCAGGCCGCCCTTCGCAGCGAGGGCACGGATCTGCTGGTCAGTCAGGTTCCTGTCATGCCAGCAGAGGGCACGGGCATTGGAATGCGTCGCGATAACCGGTTTTTCTGAATATTCGATCAGGTCCCAGAAGGTCTTTTCATTCGCATGGGAAACATCGATCACCATATTGAGCTCATTCATTTTTCTGACGGCTTTGATTCCTTCCTGCGTCAGTCCGCGGGCAGGATTCCCGCCGTTTCCGGTTGCGAGCGTATTCTCGTCATTCCAGCACAGCGATCCAATCAGACATCCCTGATCACGGAGCCACTGTATACGGTTTTCCGTATCCGCGTTGATCCCGCACATTCCTTCGATCGTGAGGAACAGGGAGATCTTTGTGCTGTTTTCATCCAGGTCATCAGGTGATTTGATCCATACCACATCGGAGTTCTGCAGCTCTTTTCTTGTATGCAGGACCATTTCCTGCATCTCTTCCCAGTTCTGGCTGCCTTCGAAAAAGCATGCGGCTGCGGTATACATCACCTCGCCGCTTTTCAGCTTATCCAGATGCCGGTTTTTCAGGACATCCGTTTCCCCTTCCTGATGTTTCTTCAGTATATCCATGCCGAGATCGGCATGGAGATCAAGTATTCTCATAATCTGTCCCCTTTGTTCATATCATAGAGAATCTTCATTCCCTTATACGCAACATCCGGATCATATTCATCGATCTCGTCCGTTTCACTGGCGATGACCCTGCCGAGACCGCCGGTCGCGATCACATGGCAGTCCGGATCATGCAGTTCTTTTTTCATCTGTCTGAGAATGTATTCGACAAGTCCGATATATCCGTATACAACACCTGCCTGCATGCCCTTGATCGTATTTGTGCCGAGAATGGAATCCGGCTTCTGGATCTCGATTTCAGGCAGTTTCGCGGTCTGTGATGTCAGGGCGCTGGCGCTGATCCCGAGACCCGGTGAGATGATGACATAGCGGAAATTTCCTTCATTGTCCACATAGTCAAATGTCGTAGCTGTTCCGAAATCCACAACGATGCAGCTGCGCTTGTATGTCTGGTAAGCATATACGGTGTTCACGATCCTGTCCGCGCCGACGGAAGAAGGCGTTTCCACATCCAGCGTGATGCCAGTCTTCAGTTCTGAGTTGACAATGATCGGTTTCTTCCCCAGATATTTGATCATGCAGGAAGAAAGCGAGTACATGATCTTCGGCACAACGGAAGAAATGATGACATCATGGATATCTTCCGGCATCAGTCCGCTCTGGCGGAGAAGTTCTCTGACGTAAAAGCCGTACTCGTCACTGGTCCTGGTCCGGTTTGTCGTAAGCCTGTAGCGGCCGACGATCTCGGAGTTGTTCAGAATTCCCATGGCAATATTCGTATTGCCCACATCTACTGTCAGCAGCATTTTATGATCTTCCTTTCAGGCAGTGTTTCAGTATTTCCGCAGCAGTTTCCTCTTTGGAACGCATGCCGATATCATATTTCCCGTCCCGGGAAAGCAGGATGACGTGATTTGTATCGCCGGCAAAACCTGCGCCTTTTTCCGCAATGCTGTTAGCTGCGATATAATCACAGTTTTTCTTTACCAGCTTGCCGGAAGCGTTCGCGATCAGGTCTTCCGTTTCCATTGCGAATCCGATAATAACCTGCCCTTCCGGCTTTGTCTTTCCGAGTGATGCCAGAATATCAGTCGTCCGCTTCAGGGAAATATACATGTCATCATCTGATTTCTTCAGTTTGTGATCCGCTGTTTCTGACGGCGTATAATCCGCCACAGCCGCTGACATGATGACCGCGTCCGCATCCGCCGCTTCCCGGATGACAGCTTCCGCCATATCCGCGGCACTTACAACCGGGATCATATGCACGCCGGCAACCGGGTCAAGACTTGTTTTCCCGCTGACCAGCGTTACATCCGCCCCGTAATTGCGGGCTGCCTTTGCCAGCTCATATCCCATCTTCCCACTGGAATGATTGGTGATGTAGCGGACCGGGTCGATCGCTTCCTGCGTCGGTCCGGCCGAGATCACGACTTTCTTCCCGCTCAGGAATTTATCCTCTTCAAGCAGTTCCTCAATGCGGTCCAGGATCTCATCCGGTTCCGGGAGTCTTCCCTTCCCGGTATCCCCGCAGGCAAGATAGCCTTCAGCTGCTTCCTGGATCCGCATGCCGTATTTCCTGCATATCGCAATATTATCCTGCGTCACAGGGTTTTCCAGCATATGGGTATTCATGGCCGGAACGATGAGTTTTGTGCATTCAGCCGCCAGGAATGTCGTCGTCAGCATATCATCGGCGATCCCGTGCGCGATCTTGGCAATGACATTTGCCGTAGCCGGTGCGATCACAAACAGGTCTGCTTTCGCAGCCAGTGAAATATGATGGACATCCGGCACAAAATCAACGGAAAACATATCCGTGATCACCCGCTGTCCGCTCAGTGTCTGAAACGTCAGGGGCGTCACAAAAGCCTCTGCTTCCTTTGTCATCAGAACGTGCACTTCGTATCCTTTTTTCTTCAGCGAAGAAACAAGCGAGCATATCTTGTATGCCGCAATACCGCCGGTCACGCCGACTATAATACATTTGTTTTTCATATTCTTTTCCTCAGCGTCATTATATCATGCCGTTTACGCTATAATGAACCGGGAGGCTGTTATGAAACGATTTTTGGTTATATCGGATATCCACGGCGATGCGGCCGGCGCCGCATATATGGAAGAAGCACTTGCCAGACACGGTCTGAAGGAGATCCTGTGCCTCGGTGACATTCTGTACCATGGTCCGCGGAATGATCTGCCGGCCGGGTATGCGCCGAAAGAAGTGATTCCCATCATGAACAGGCACAGTGAAGAAATCACCGCTGTCAGGGGAAACTGTGACGCGGAAGTCGACCAGATGGTGCTGGATTTTCCCATCACTGCCGACTACAGCATTTTCTTTTTGGAAAACCGCAGGGTATTCATGACGCACGGTCATGTCTCGACGCCGGATCATATGCCGCGTCTGAAAAAAGGCGACATCTTCCTGTCGGGGCATACACATGTTCCGACCGCATTTGCCGGCGGCGGTATTTATATGCTGAATCCGGGCAGTGTTTCCCTGCCGAAAAACGGGCATCCGAAGACATACGGCATTCTGGACGAGGAAGGATTTACGGTATATACAGAAAAACATGAACCGTATATGTCTGTCCGTTTCGAGTGATCCGGAGTATATGCATGATTCCTTTCACATCTTCAGACACAGGAAAAATCAGGGAGACTGCCGCCTGCTTCGCGGAATCTTTTCTTGCGGATGAAGGGCTGATCTCTTCCTGTCTGAACCGGAAGGAAGCGGAAACATATTTCTTTCTTCTGCTGAAGGAATACATACGCATCAGGGCGGTATACGCAAGCAGCGAAAAAGAAGAAGGCTACATCATCTTTCACCGCAAAAAACAGGGCATTCCCTGGTACCGGGAACTTTCCCTGTTCGTTTCCTATCTCCGCTTTCTTCCTTTTTCCGCCATGCAGAAACTGATCCTGGCTCAGCGTGACTGGGAGGATTACAGCATTACCTTTTCCGATCTTCCGGATTATGTGGATGTTTCGTTCATCTGTGTGAGGCCGGAATACCGGCATCAGGGATTTTTCCGCCGGATGATGCAGGAAGCTTTTAACGAAACGGATCATCACGGCATTCCGTGTGTCCTGGATACGGATTCAGAAAAGAAAGCCGGGCGCTATGAGCACATCGGGATGAAAACATACAAGGAAAAAGAACTGGAAAGCGGTCTGCATATGTTCACATGTATTTATGAACCAGAATAAAAACCGGAAGTCCGGTTTTTTTCAGTATTCCATCTGTCTGTAATATCTGCGGATCGTCATCGGATGCTGAAGATAATATTCCATATAGGCATCAAGACGGTTCAGCACTGCCCGTACGACCAGGTGCGAGATCGTTCCGCGGTATTCAGGATCGATTCCTTCCAGCGCATATTCTTTCGTATCGATGATGCGGTAGTTTTCACAGACTTTCGGAAGGAAAGCAGCCACGCGCAGTGCCAGCGGCCGCTGTTCATCCTCCCCGACCAGCAATGTAACCGGGGTATCCTTTACAACGATCTCCAGGCATCCATGGAAGAATTCCTGGCAGGAGATCGATTTTGTGCGGATCCACAGCTGCTCCTCCCAGTAACACATCGCATGGGAATAAGCCGCCCCGTACAGGTTTCCGCTGCCGATAAAATAATGCGGATAATCCGGGTGCGTCTGAATGAATTCCGAAAGACTGCGGGCAGTTTCCTTACCCCATGCATCGGCTTCCTTTTCCACCGTCACAAGGGCATCCGCGAGATGTTCTTCCATCATCGCGCAGTAATGCGCATAATCCGGAAATTCCCCGTTTTTATACATCAGATAATTGCATGCCTCATAGAATTTGAGCTGTTCATTCTTAGGCGAAACAACCAGGAAGTCGTACATATTTTCCTGTGTCATCAGGGATCCCGGCGTATCGATAAAACTGAATACACGGGCGCCTTTTTCTTTGACGCACCGCACCAGTCTGACCATCTCATCGGTCGTCCCGGATACGGAAGAAAGGATCACCACTGATCCTGAAGAAAATCTTTTGTTGCCTGTCGTCAGGAATTCCGCCGCGTTGTCAGCGAAAACGGACAGGGATGAACGGCCGCGCATGTATACTTCCGCCTGCATGCATGATGCATATGTGCCGCCGATGCCGATAAACCAGATGCCGTCAAAACCTTCTTCCC
>CADBPK010000262.1 GCA_902796465.1 uncultured Erysipelotrichaceae bacterium
CCGGATCTCATCCTCGCTGAGCTCCAGGTTCACAGCCCCGACAGCGCCGTCAATATGGGAAACCTTTGTTGCGCCTACCACAGGGGAGGTGACTTTTGTCAGAAGCCATGCCAGGGAGATCTCCGTCATGGATACTCCTTTTCTGTCAGCGAGTTCACTGACGCGTTCGATGATCCCGGCGTCCTGTTCCGCTGTTGCGTCATATTTTGTTTTTGCGTAGGCATCCAGTTCAAGCCGTTTAGATGTTTCTCCTGGTTTCCTTGACAGCCTTCCGGAAGCCAGGGCACTGTATGGCGTCATTGCGATTTGATCTTCCAGGCAGAGATTCCTGAGCTCTCTTTCATCTTCCCTGGCGAGCAGGTTGTAATGGCTCTGCACGGAAACAAACGGTGTCAGTCCTTCTTTCTCGGCCAGGGCATTCGCTTTTGCAAGCTGCCATGACCAGCAGTTGGAAATGCCGATGGCCCTGATCTTGCCTGCAGTTTTCGCTTCATGAAGAGCTTTCAGGGATTCATGAACAGGCGTGTTGTAATCCCAGCTGTGCATGATATAGAGATCGATATGATCAGTTCCGAGTCTTGTCAGGGAATCATCAATACATTTATTGATCCATTCAGTTCCTGTAAACTGATTCAGCGCTTCACCGAAACGAGGAGTATACTTTGTCGCAATTACAACTTTATCCCTGACATCCTTCAGCGCTTTTCCGATAAATTCTTCGCTGGTGCCGCTCTGATAAGCCATTGCGGTATCAAAGAAAGTGATACCCTTGTCCACTGCGTAATCGATGATCTTCCTGGTATCTTCATAAGGGAGGGTCCACTTGTGGAAACCCGCTTCCGCTTTTCCGAAACCCATGCAGCCGAGACAGATCCTTGATACTTCAATACCGCTTTTTCCAAGCTGTGTGTATTTCATCTTTTTCTTTTTCCTGTCTGATCAGAGTTCGTCTGCTTCTCCGACAGCCACAACATGCAGTCTGTCCGGATTGACGATCATATTTCTGACAACTTCGGGATCACCGTTGAATTCCTTCCATTCCGGCGCGTCAACACATCCCCAGTGAATCGGGATCAGAGGTGTTTCCGGATAAGCGTCCGTCATCTTCTTTACACCATCAAGTCCGATATGCCATCTGGAATCAGAAATGTCCAGCAGGATGAGGTCCATCGGATCCTGATGCAGCTGTACTTCCATCAGTCGGGAATCACCCGGCATCCAGATAACACCATCCGGTGTTTCAACGCGGAATCCGCAGAAGTCTTCCATTTCGAAATGTCTGAGCGCGGAATGCTTCGGGGATAGATTCTGCCATGCATGATCTGCCGGTGTCAGAGTGATCCTGACATCATTGATCATAAATGATTCATGAATGTCGTGTCCTTTTGCGTCGATGCCGATTTCCTTGCAGAGTTCAGCGACATAGTGAGTTGTATGAACTTCACCGATACGGTCCTTCATTTCGAGCAGAGTTGGTTTGCTGAAATGATCATTGTCACAATGTGTGATGATGACAGCATCCGCATGCGGTACATCTTCCGGAAGGAGAGGAGCGTCTGTCAGGATCTTCATGTCAAACCCCTTCAGCAGCGGATCGATCATGATCACGGTGCCGCGGCTGTTGATCATAGCGCCGCCTCCGCCAAGCCAGTATACCTTCGTTGAGCCGATCTCAGCGAATGCTTCTTTATTTATCTGTATTCTTTCTGCTTTTGCCTGTGTCATTATTTTACCTTCTTTCTCTGTTACATTTACAAAATAGATGTTAGAGTATACTCGAAGTCAAGAGGAAAAAACAATATGAAGAAATATTATTCGATCAGCGATGTAGCTGCCCGTACCGGCATCAGCGCATATACGCTTCGTTACTATGACAAGGAAGGATTACTCGGTTTCGTGAAGCGCAGCGAATCCGGAAAACGTCTTTTCACAAAAGAGGATTTTGAACCGCTTTATACGATCACCGTACTGAAGAGGAGCGGGATGCCGATCAGGAAGATCCGTGATTTTATGAATCTCTATCTGCTGGGAAATGAGACAATCCATAATCGGTATGTTATGTTCGAGGAACAGCGCAGAAGTCTGATACAGCAAATCAGGGAACTCGAAGAAATGCTCAAGATCGTTGACTATAAATGCTGGTACTTTCAGGAAGCGGAAAAGCGCAACGATATCAATTACTACAAAAAGCTGCCCGCAGAGGAAGTGGACCCGCGCATCGTAGAGTTCAATAAAATCGTTGAGGATTTCCGTGAAGGTTCATCCGAAACAGAACTGTAGAATACTGCCGATCAGGGAATGCTGCGGTACATGCTCTGAAATATCATAAAAGCCTGCCGGGATGGCAGGCTTCTTTTCAGCTTATTTTGTATGTGAACTATTTCTGTGATGCTGATTCAACTTCTGCAATTGCCGCAAAAGCGTTGAGACTCCGCGGATAGCCGATGTACGGAATCATCTGTTCAACGACTTTGCGGAGGAAAGACGCATCATTGCCCATATTGATATTTCCGCTGATATGGCTTTTCAGCTGTGACTCACAGCCGCCCTGCGCAAGCAGGAAACAGAATGTGATCATTTCTCTTTCCCTCAGATCCAGACCTTTTCTGGTGTAGTAATCACCAAAGCAGTTGGATGCTAGCCAGTAATTGACAGTTCCGCCTTTCCAGAAATCTTTCATACGTTCTCCGAAGATTTCTGTTTGTGCCGCAGTACCGGTTTCCTGCCGTGTTTCATCCGTATTGGTCAGACGGGATCCTTCTGATTCTGAAATACCCATTGTCTTGAATACTTCGTTCGTTCTTTGAAGGAAGGGGAAAACCCTGGCGATTCCGAGATATGCAGTTCCCGGATAAACAAGTTCTTTGACCTCTTCAGGCTTGAGGCCGAAAGCACGGATACATCCGGGAATGAGAAAACCGAATTCATCCACAGCACCGCATCCCATGCATGTCGCAAGCACCGCAAGCGAACGGTCTTTGACAGGCAGGTCATTGGCATTGATCACTTCATCATAAGCCCAGTTTTCATAGCGGACTGTATATTCATAGTCCGGATCATTCTCACTGACTGCATAGCCGGGGAAAAGCAGGTCATGCATTTTCTTGGCATTCTCTTTGTACATTGTCTTCTCCTTTTTTTCATATTATATATGATCAACATGCATTATTTTGTGAAAACTGTATTCTGCAGAACAAGAGATATTTATTTCCGATAAAAAAACCGCTGAGCTTATATCAGTAATGAATGCTCAGCGGGACTAAATCAAAATGATATTTTTCCTGATGACTGCTATTACTTTGCTTTCTGTGCCATCCATTTACGGTGTGAAACAGTACGCATGACCCGGATTGAGATCTGCTCGCCTTCAAAATGGAATGGATTCATGCCGGTCTCTTTCCAACCGGCAATTGCATCTTCAGCATCCTCCATGAAATCTTCCGCGGACATCAGTCCGTAAAGACGCGTCGGGATAACATAGAAGGGGATATTCGGGTAAGCAGCCGCAAGCTTTTTCGCTTCATGCTGGAGATGCGGACAAAGCATGACGATCTCCACACCTTCGACCGTTCCGTTTTTTCCTCCGATACCGCCGAAATCAAATGGTTTGTATTCGTAGTGCACATCCAGGTTTTTTTCCTGGGCATCTTTGTTCAGGTGGGTTACGAGTGCGCTGGATGAGAATCCGCCGCCGCATGTGATCATAATATTCAGCATCTGGTTTACCTCTTTTCAATTACATATTACAGGTGGTGGTAACCACCAGGTCAAGTGCGAATGAATAATTTTTTTAACTTTTTAAAGTATAATTGAAAAAGAATCTATGAAATATACACAGAAAGACATCTGCAGACTTCTGAATATCACAAGGGAGACTCTTCGCTTTTACGAAAAAGAGGGAATCATTTCCCCTGAGGTGAATCCTGATAACCGGTATCGTTTTTATGACGATTACCAGATGTATCTGATCTCCGAATGCAAAAGATATCAGACAAACGGATTCTCGATCGAAGAGATCAGGAGAATGCTGACAGAAGACAATCTGGAAAGATATGTCGGCCGTATCGCTGTCAGACAGAAAGAAATAGCCCGTCAGGCAGAAAAACTGTTCTGGGCAAATGAATTAATGGCGGATTATCTGCAGCGTCTCCGGATGATTCCGGAAAATCTGCATCGTATCGAAGAGAAATGGCTGGAAGATATCATTTTTGTCTCCCAGAGGCAGGGAAAGCATTTGAGGCTGGATGAGGAAAGCATTGCTATCAGCAGAAAGATCATGAATCAGCTTCAGCTGACCTTTATGATGGCTTATTGTCCGGATATCGCAGAGAACACCTGTGAATGGGGATTTGGTATCCGCAGCTGGATGGCTGATAAAGGAATGGATGACATTGAAGGCGGCAGGGAGATCGTCAGCGGAAAGGTTCTGACCTATGTGGCCGATGCCGGATCGGCATCCGAATTTGATCCGTCAATTGCTGCTCCGTTGATCAGGGAAGCGGAAAAACGAGGTCTCAAACCGGATGGAAGATGTATTCTGATACAACTGGTCAGGATCCATGAAGATGACGGCATCCACCGTTATTTTGAAGTGTATTTGCCTGTACTCTGATTGATTTATAAACTTACAAGGCTTCTTCGGATCAGCTGACTGATCCTTTTTTCATTTTCATATATGTATTTTCCAGAACATCATAAATGTACATGTTCGGACTGCCCGATTCAAAATACAGACAGTTGTCGCCGCCCAGCATCCTGACCGCAAAAGCCGCTACGGCTCTTGAACGGGACTGTCCGGCAAAACAATGGACAAGCAGGGTATCTGCATTTCTGTTCTTATCGATAAAACGGATGATCTCTTCTGCCATCTCCTCATCAAACAATACTGCACCGGCAGCGGGCTTAATGATATCGTC
>CADBPK010000263.1 GCA_902796465.1 uncultured Erysipelotrichaceae bacterium
TCGTTTCTCAATTACAGGTATTGACTGTGCCAACTGCGCTGCCAAACTGGAGAAAAAGATATCCGAGATCAAAGGCCTGGAGAATGTCTCCCTGAACTTCATGGCAGAGACACTGGTCTATGACTGTGATCATGATCTCGGAAAAGAGATGGAACAGAAAGTCCGTGAGCTGATCGCGAAAGAAGAACCGGACGCTGTACTGATATCCAAAGGACATTCACATCATCATGAACACGAACATGCATGTTCATGTGAAGCACATGAGGAACAGCCTGCTGTCATGACAGACAGATCCGTAAAATACAGCATCACAGGTCTGGACTGCGCTGACTGTGCTGCCAAATTGGAAGGGAAACTGCAGGGAATCCATGGTATCTCCAATGTACATATCAGCTTCCTGAACAGTACACTTATTTATGACTGTGCAGCGGAAGACCGGGAACGGATCCTCAGGGAGGCAAAGGATATTACCGCGAAGGAAGAGCCGGAAGCTGTTATCACTGAATTTGAAAGCGCAAAGAAAACAACACATGAGGAAGAAGATGATGATTCAAAGGTCATGCTGTACAGGCTGATCGCCGGTGCTGTTTTGTTTGCGGCAGGTCTGCTTCTGAAAGGACAGATAAAATCAGTCGTCATGATCCTCTCCTATCTTGTGTTTGGCTATGACGTATTGTGGAAAGCAGTCAAAGGAATCGGCAGGGGGCAGCTGTTTGATGAGCATTTCCTGATGTCGGTTGCGACATTGGCCGCTATGTATCTGAAGGATTTCAGCGAAGCGGCAGGTGTCATGCTGTTTTACCAGATCGGCGAATATTTCCAGGATCTGGCAGTTGCCAGGAGCCGGCGTTCCATCGGTGCCCTGATGGATATCCGTCCCGATCATGCCCTCGTATCCAGAAACGGCGGATGGGTCAGTGTATCACCGGAGGAAGTCCGAACCGGTGAGATCATCCAGGTCCGTCCGGGCGAAAAGATACCGCTGGACGGCGTCATCGTCAAAGGTGCTTCCTCGCTTGATACAGCCGGTCTGACCGGTGAGAGTGAACCGCGTGACGTGGATGTGAATGATACGGTATACAGCGGTACAGTAAATATCAACGGTGTGCTGGAGATCCGTACCGTAAAGGAATACGGTGAAAGCACTGTATCGAAGATCCTGGACCTGGTGGAAAATCAGGAATCCAGAAAGTCTTCACATGAAAACTTCATTACCCGCTTTTCACGGGTCTATACACCGACAGTCGTATTCGCAGCTGTTGCGGTGGCTATACTTACGGGCATTCTTACCCATGATTTCCGGGAAGGCATATACAGGGCATGTACGTTCCTCGTCATCTCCTGTCCGTGCGCACTCGTCATCTCCATTCCGCTCTCCTTCTTTGCCGGTATCGGCGGTCTCAGCAGCCGCGGTGTTCTCGTAAAAGGTGCCAACCTGATCGAGCCACTGGCGAAGACTGATATCGTCGTATTTGACAAAACAGGTACTCTTACTTCCGGTGTCTTTGCAGTGGAAGAAACACTGCATGCGGAAGACAAGGATAAACTGCTGGAAGACGCAGCTTATGCGGAATATTATTCCAATCATCCGATCGCGGCAGGTATCCGGAAAGCGTATGGGAAGGAAATTGATCCCGGCAGGATTCAGAACGCGACAGAAATCGCCGGAAGAGGCCTTTCTGCTGAACTGGACGGCAGAAAAATACTGGCAGGCAATCTGAAACTGATGAAGGAAAACGGCATTGAATGTCCGCAGGAAGAGACAGCAGGAACACTGGTCTATGTCGCTTCTGAAGGGAAATATGAAGGCTGTCTGGTACTGCGCGACCAGATCCGGGAGGATACTGAAGGTGCAGTTAAAGAACTGCAGGCAGCCGGCAAGAAGTGCATGATTATTTCCGGTGACCATCAGGCTGTTACAGATATGATCGCACAGAAGATCGGGGCTGACGGTGCATATGGAGACTGCCTCCCGCAGGATAAAGTCAGCCATGTCATGGAACTGATGAAAACAGGAAATACTGCATTTGTCGGTGACGGTGTCAATGATGCGCCTGTTCTGGCAACAGCAGATACCGGAATCGCAATGGGCGGCATGGGAAGCGACGCGGCGATCGAATGCGCTGATGTCGTGATCATGGATGACCGGACTTCCAAAGTGGCACTTGCAGTCAAGGCAGCACAGCGGATCCTCAAGATCGCCAACCAGAATATCTACGGCGCGATCTGCATTAAGATCCTGACGCTGATCCTCGGTGCATTCGGTATTGCGAATATGTGGATGGCTATCTTTGCGGATACAGGTGTTGCCATGCTGTGCGTGATCAATGCCATGCGTCTGCTCCGTATCGGCAGAGTATAAATCGTGTTATAATATCTTTCACATAAGGAGGGAATATGCAGATTTTTGATCTGATCTGTGTCGGTGCGCTTGGAATCGCGGTATTTGCGGGAGTCTGGAAACATGTCAGCAAATACATTGCCCCTCCGCAGGAATGATGTGAAGTTTATGTGAAAAATGTCAGGGTACTGACATTTTTTATATGCAGATGGTACAATATCAGCGTGAAAACAGACCGGTCATTTAACGCACAGCGCGGTTTGTTTTTCTTTCGTGCTAATTTTGATAAAACAGGTCCCGGACCGGTTCTGAAGCATATCCGGAAGAGCCCGGGGCATCATGGAGATAACAGTATGAATGTAAATGTGATTTATTACTCACGAGGCGGAAATACAAAAAAAGTTGCGGAAGTTGTAGCACAGGAATGCGGTGTGGAAGCAATCGATATCGCGGAAAGACACGTCCTTCCTGAAACGGATCTTTTGTTTATCGGCATGGGGATCTATGCCGGCAGACCGGACCATGTCCTGCTCGATTATCTGGACCAGCTTCCGGCAAACCGGGTAAAAGGTGCTGCTCTTTTCACTACGTCCGCTACCGGAAAAGACCGTACGGAACTGGTTCTGAACCTGCTGACCCATAAGGGGATCACACCGTATAAAATTCACTGCAACTGCAAAGGACGGTTCCTGCTCAAAAACAAGGGAAGACCCAATGAGGTCGACTTCGAAGAGGCCAGAAACTTTACCCGCAGGGTTCTGAGAGCATTCAACGGATAACAGCCGTATCTCAAATGAGATGCGGTTTTTTGTTTAATGCATCAAATGAAAAAATGATCCGTATGGATCATTCATTCAGATAGATATAACCTCTTAAGGATTGAGAACCTGTGCCCCAGCGTGATACCCAGCGTTCGTGATATCCGCCGAGGAAGCCGCCTTCCTTGATGTATACACGGCTGCCGTCTGCGGATACGCCTGCCACATATGCGACGTGTCCGGAATATACGGCTATGGAACCGACTTTCGGATAATTGCCGGTGTTGTATCCGGTTCTCTTCGCGCCGTTGACCCAGTTGCCTGCCATGCCCCACTGCGGGAGATGGATGCCGAGATGGCTGTAGGCCAGCTGCCAGGCTCCCCATGTACAGTTGCTCCAGCCGCCGCCGTACGGGTTGAAGCGTGTGCCGAGGGCGTTCAGCCTTGCCAGACGTTCAGCTTTGGCCTGGGCAATTCTTTCAGCAATCACTTCTTTATGCGTTCTGACTGTTACCAGCATGGTGGCAGTCGTTTTATTGCCTTCCTGGTCGATCGCGGTATAGGTCGCGTGATAATGCCCGTCTTTTTCCATGTTGACATTGTCATCTTCGAGAATGACCGGCAGGATGCCGGAATCATCGTAGATGTATGCGATATACGCATCGGGATTCCATGCGTCGTTGTTGTTTACGATGACTTCATCGCTGACCAGCTTCAGCTGCGGTGCTGAGTCCCGGATCATTTTGAGGGCAATGTTCTCAGTGAATGTATAGCCGAAACTGACTCCGTTTTCCTTATCTTCCTGTGACACGATGCCGATCTTGACTGTGACTCTCTGCAGACCTGTGCTGTTCCGGTCAAACCGGTCAACTTCGATTGTCGTGCGGTCGAGATCCACAGTTGTCAGATCAAGGCTTTCATCATCGATGGAACGGTTGTACAGGACACTCTTTTTCAGGGTGTACAGCGGGTCCGCATCCAGCATGGACAGCTCGTAGATCCGCAGGTTTTCCTGTGATGAATCAAAGTCTGCGTGTATATATAACGGCGTCATGCCGCAGAAGAGGACCGCGGCGGAAACAGCCATGGATGCGAATATTTTTTTCAGAACCATGTCATTATTCTATATAAAAGCTTTGTCCGATTGCAAGGAATCCGCCAAAATCACATGTTCTTCACACAATATACTCTCTCCATCTGTTATACTTTTAGGCATGAGAATCGTAGTGCAGAGAGTATCGGAGGCATCCGTAACAGTAGAAGGAAAGATTACCGGGAAGATCGGGGAAGGCTTTCTTCTGCTTGTCGGGATCTGTGATGAAGACAGCGAAGAAACCGTGAAGAAGATGGCGGACAAGGTCACCGGCCTGCGCATCTTTACGGACAGCCAGGATAAGATGAACCTGTCGCTGCAGCAGGTGGACGGCTCTGTTCTTTCGATCTCACAGTTTACGTTGTTTGCGGATTGCCACAAAGGCAACCGGCCGAGTTTCTCAAAAGCAGGTTCACCTGAACACGCGGAACGCCTTTACAAGGTTTTCAATGAAACAGTCCGGCAGAAAGGTTATAAAGTGGAAGAGGGCATATTCGGCGCAGACATGAAAGTCAGGCTGCTGAATGACGGCCCGGTTACGATCATACTGGATTCAAAGGAGATGTGGGGAATATGACAGGAACAATTGTATACGGAAGTGAACTGTCCCTTGAAAGAAAGGGTATCTTAAAGGAAAAAGTAGAAGCGCTGGTCAGTACGGGAAAACGGATCCCCTGTCTGGCAGTCATTCTCGTCGGCAACAACCCGGCTTCCTTATCGTATGTAAAAGGCAAGGAAAAAGGATGCGCACAGGTCGGCATGACAAGCAGGTTCTTCCATCTGGAAGAAGATGCTTCCCAGGAAGAGCTGGAAAAGGTCATCGTCCAGTGCAACGAAGATCCGGAAATCGACGGTATCCTGGTGCAGCTGCCGCTGCCGAAAGGACTTGATGAAAAGAAAGCGATCGATACCATTTCACCGGACAAGGATGTAGACGGCCTGCACAGGATCAATGTCGGCAGGATGTATCTGAAGGAAAAGGGATTCATTCCATGCACGCCGAAGGGCATCATGGCACTGCTGGAAAAGATGGGATGCGAGATCGACGGCAAGCGTGCTGTCGTGATCGGCAGAAGCCGTCTGGTCGGTGAACCTGTTGCCAAGCTTCTGCAGGATAAGAACGCGACGGTGACGATATGCCATTCACATACAAAGGATCTTCCGGCTGTATGCCGCGAAGCGGATATCCTCATTGCGGCCATCGGCAGGGCAAAGATGATCGACCATACGTATGTGAAGGAAGGCGCCTATGTGGTTGATGTAGGCATCAACCGTGATGAAACAGGACATCTTGTCGGTGATGTGGATTTTGATGATGTCAGAGAGCATACGACAGCGATCACACCGGTACCGAAAGGCGTAGGACCGATGACCATCTGCATGCTGCTGGAAAATACATTCCAGGCTTATGAGGACAAGATGAAATGACAGAAAAAGTTTACGGACTGAATGATGTTGTTGAAATGAAAAAAGAACATCCGTGCCATAAATCCAAGTACTGGACAGTAACCAGGATCGGTGCGGACATCAAGATCAAATGTCAGGGATGCGGTGCCATCATCATGTTCCCACGTCATGAATTTGAAAGAAAGCTGAAGCGTGTCATAGAACACACTGCTTCAGACAGTGAGGTAAAATAAATGGCTTCAACTGCAGGAATCGTCGGACTTCCGAATGTCGGCAAGTCCACATTATTCAATGCGATTACAAACAGCGGCGTACTCGCGGAAAACTATCCTTTCGCGACCATACAGCCGAATGTCGGCGTTGTGGAAGTCCCGGATGTCAGGATGGAGGAGATCGTCAAGCTGTTTCATCCGAAGAGAACGATCTATACAACTTTCGAGTTTACCGATATCGCCGGACTGGTCAAAGGTGCTTCCAAAGGAGAAGGTCTGGGCAACCAGTTTCTGAGCAACATCCGCCAGACAGACGCGATCTGCCATGTCGTACGCTGTTTCGATGACCCCAATATCACACATGTAGAAGGTACTGTGGATCCTGTCCGCGATATCGAAGAGATCAATCTCGAATTATCCATCGCCGATCTGGAAACAGTGGAAAACCGGATCGCAAAGGTGGAAAGAAAAGCAAAGACAAAGGAAAAAGGTGCCCAGGAAGAATATGAGACACTGCTGAAGCTGAAGAGCGCATGTGAAGCAGGAACGCCTGTCCGTACACTGGACCTCAGTGAAAAAGACAGACTGCTGATCAAAAACTACGGGCTTCTGACAGCGAAGCCGGTGATCTATATTGCCAATGTGAGCGACGAGGATGTCAATGATCCTGCCGGAAACGAATATTTCCGCAGTGTGCAGAAACTTGCGGAAGGAGAAGGCAGTGAATGTATTGCCATCTGTGCCAAGATGGAAGAGGAACTGGCAGGACTGGAAAAAGAAGAAAAGAAAATGTTCCTGGAAGAGCTCGGCATCGCCCAGAGCGGTCTCGACCAGATCATCCAGGCTGCTTATCATCTGCTTGGCCTGCGTACATTCTTTACGGTAGGCGAGCCGGAATGCCGTGCCTGGACATTCCATGAAGGCATGAAAGCACCGCAGTGTGCCGGTGTCATCCATACCGATTTTGAAAGAGGTTTTATCCGTGCGGAGATCTATAGTTATGAAGATCTGATGGAGTACAAAACCGAACAGTCACTGAAAGAACACGGCAAAATCCGTCTGGAAGGAAAAGAATATCTGATGAAAGACGGCGACATTGTATTTTTTAGATTCAATGTATAATGTATAAGCGGACAAATGTGGTAAAATAACTTTAATAAATGGAGGTACATCATGAAGTTAATTTTAGCTATTGTATCAAATGACGACGCATCCAGTGTTTCTTCCGCATTGACGAAGAATAATTTTTATATGACACGTCTTGCCACAACAGGCGGATTCCTCAGAGCAGGAAACACAACGCTGATTGTCGGTACTGAAGACGAGAATGTTGATCGATGCATTGAAATCATTGGCTCCGAAGCAAAACGCCGTACGGAAATCGTTCCTTCCACAGCAAGCTATGATATCGGACGCTATGCATCCTTCCCGGTTGAAGTCCAGATCGGCGGTGCAACCATCTTCGTTCTGGATGTAGAACAGTTCAAGAAATTATAAGCGGTTCTTCCGCTTTTTCTTATATGGCAGAGATCAGGAAAGCAGTATCGGAAGATGTACCTTTTATCGTGGAAATCATCTCCGCGGCAACTGCCTATTTCCGTTCTCGGGGAATCGACCAGTGGCAGCGCGGCTATCCAAACGCGGAATCGGTGCGGAAGGATATCGCGGACGGGACAGGATATGTGCTTGTTGAAAACGGGGAAGTGACAGGTACCTGCTGCATCTCCTTTGACACAGATCCGAATTATGCCGTGATCGAGAACGGGAACTGGCTGAATGATGAACCTTACGGTGTCATACACCGTATCGCATTGCGTCCTGACAGGAAAGGAAAACATCTCGCAGATCAATTCATCCTGCAGGCTCACAAAATGGCAGAAGAACGCAGAATAAAAAACCTGCGTGCAGATACACACGCAGATAATCATTCCATGCAGAGACTGCTGGAAAGAAACGGGTTCGTTCCCTGCGGCAGGGTATATGTCGGGGAACATGAACCGCGGATCGCTTATCAGAAGAAGTGCTGAGAAAGATATGCAAGCAGCGCTTCTTTTTTGTTTGGGACTTTTTCTTCAATTACCTGATCCAGCAGAAAATTAAGGGCTGTTCCGATCTGTTTCCCGCTTAATCCTGCTTCTTTGAGATCGGTGCCGTTTATATCGAGATCTTTCAGCGTGCAGGCGTCATTGTTCGTGCGAATAATATCATAGAGGGCAAGCACTGCATCGGTGTCAAGCGCGGGATCACAGGCTTTGCGGAACTGTACATAGTCCGCGAAAGGCACGGACAGGATGCGGAGCGCCTGCCGGACGGATGCCCGGGATGAGAGATCCAGTGAAGCATTGCGGATCATGTCTGTGACCGTACGGATCTCCTGTCCGGAATACTTCAGTTCCTGCAGGATGCCTTTGGGATCCGGCATCGTCCTCAGCAGGGTCGCGGCACGGACCGTATAAGAGCAGGGACTGCGGTCTATGCAGGCCATGTGTTCTGCCCATTGTTCAGCGGATAAAGATTTCAGTCCGGGAATGAATTCCTCAATGACGGAACGGTATGCGTCGAGCAGCTTTGCGCACCCTTTTCCTTCCAGGATGCCGTTGAACTCGTCATGGATCCGTTCCCTGGAAATATAGACCAGAGATCTTTTCAGTTTGATGACAGCTTCCGCTGTTTTCTCTTCGATCCGGAAATCCAGACGTGATGAAAACCGGATGGCCCTGAGGATGCGCAGCGCATCTTCATTGAAGCGGTCTTCGGCTGAACCGATGCAGCGGATGATGCGGTTCTTCAGATCTTCCTGACCGCCGAAAAAATCAATGATGCCGGTGTCGGGATGGAAGCAGAGCGCATTGACGGTAAAGTCACGCCGCATGCAGTCTTCCTTCAGCGCCGAGGTAAAGATCACCTGATCGGGATGCCGGTGATCCTTGTATCCGGTGTCTTTGCGGTAGGTCGTGATCTCGACCGGATAATGGTGGTTCATGACGGTCAGGGTACCGTGCTGAAGACCGGTCCTGATCGTATGATAGGAGCGGAATACTTCCAGCATTTCCTCCGGCAGTGCGTTGGTGGTCAGGTCATAATCATGCACGGGTATCTGAAGCAGATAGTTTCTGACAGCTCCGCCGACGATGAAACATTCAAAACCGTTCTCGTTGAGAACGCGCATCAGTTCATAAACATGATCCGGGATAAAAAATGACATAAATGACCTCATCAATCATTATATAAGAAATGATATGCTAAACTAAAGAAAAGATTGGAGTACAGATATGAGAATCGGACAATCCAGTGATATTCACCGCCTGGTCGAAGGCAGAAAACTGATCCTCGGCGGTGTTGAGATCGAACACAGCAAAGGACTGCTCGGACACAGTGACGCTGATGCGCTTTCCCATGCCGTAGCGGAAGCGATTCTCGGCGCGCTTGCCCTGGGGGATCTGGGACATCATTTTCCGGATACGGATCCTCAATGGAAGGGTGTAAACTCCCTTGTGATCCTGGAAAAAACAGCGGAAATGATGGAAGAAAAAGGATATTCCATCGGCAATGTGGACAGCCTGATCCTGATCGAAAAGCCGAAGATGGCACCGCATATCCAGAAGATGCGCGAGAATTTCGCAAAGGCGCTGCATTGTGATCTTTCCCGGATCAGCGTCAAGGCAACAAGAGGGGAAGGTCTGGGTTTTGTCGGCAGGGAAGAAGGCGTGCTTGCCCAGGCAGTCGTCCTGCTGGAAGAGAAGAGGAAATAAATGGAATTTCAGAAATGCAATGAAATCAAAGTTCTGCGTGATCCGGTAAACGGATATGTCCATGTGGAACTGCAGGTCATATGGGACTGCATCAATTCCAGCTGGTTCCAGCGGCTCAGAAGGATCCGTCAGCTGGGAGGTGCCTGCATGGTGTATCACTGTGCGGAACATTCCCGCTTTTCGCATTCCCTCGGCGTTTATGAGATCGTCAGGAGAATGACGGAAGAGGTGCCGGATATCCGCAGTGCCTTGTCGGATTACGAAAAGGTCCTCGCCATGGCTGCAGGTCTCCTGCATGATCTCGGACACGGTCCGTACAGCCACGCTTTTGAATTCGTGACGGAAACGGCGCATGAGGTCTATACATGCAGGATCCTGGAAGGAGATACGGATGTACATGACATTCTCGAACATGCTTGTCCCGGTCTGGCTAAAGATGTGGCAGATGTGATCCGTCATGACTACCGCAACCCGCTGATCGGCCAGATGATCAGCTCCCAGCTGGACGCCGACCGTATGGACTACCTGATCCGCGATGCGTATTTTACCGGGACGAAATACGGGGAATTCGATCGTGAAAGGATCCTCAGGACACGGCGTGTGAGGGAAGGACAGCTTGTCATCAAACAGAGCGGTGTCTATGCGGTGGAAAA
>CADBPK010000264.1 GCA_902796465.1 uncultured Erysipelotrichaceae bacterium
AAAGACGCTGTCATCATCCTGGATGAAAGAATCCCGGATTATACAGAAAACAGTGATCTTTTCGGCGTTGAAAGGGGAGCTCTGTTCCTTGCCCGCAGCGGTATGCGGATGAAATATGCAGTCGGTGATTTTGATTCCGTCAGTGAGGACAGCGTAAAGCTGATCCGGGAATCCTGCGAAGAAATGATCCGGCTGAATCCCATAAAGGACGACAGTGACAGCGAAGCAGCGGTCATTTTTGCATTGAAAAAAGGGTATAAAAAAATCCGCATGAGCGGGACGTTTGCCGGCCGGGCGGATCATACGTATGTCAATCTGTTTCTGACGTACCGATATCCGGGTATTCTGACAGTCGAAGATGCGCAGAACCGTGTGTATTCCCTGACGGAAGGTATTTATGAAATGAAGGCGGATGGCTTTCCCTATATTTCCTTTTTTGCGCCTGAAAAAGCTGATATCTCACTGAAGGGCTTTTTCTATGAACTGGAGAGGTGCACGATCAGCACCGAAGACCTGTTTACGCTGTCCAACGAAATCACGGAAAATCCCGCATGCCTTACTGTGCACGCGGGAAAGGTAATCGTTATACAATCCTCAGATCAATAAAAAAGATTCCTTGCGGAATCTCTCTTATGCAGTTTTAACTTTCTTTCCGGCTTTCAGGCTCTTTAATGCACGGGTGGACAGGCGGACTGTCTGCGGCTTGCCATCAATAACAATATGAACCTTCTGCAGATTTACGTTCCATTTACGGCGTGTAGCACGCAGGGAATGGGAACGGTTATTACCGGACATAGCTCTTCTACCGGATACGGCACAAACTCTGGACATATACCATAACCTCCTTTATTCATAATCGCCTAATCAGCCTATCACAGTTTATTTTCGATTGCAAGAATAAAAGCGCTAAAAGCAGGCATTTATCAGGGAAAATCCGTATCCGGTCAGGATTCAATCTCTGCCGAAGGGTTTTTAAGAATTTTAGTGCTGCCGGCTACTTTTTAAAAGGCAACTGTGGTAGAATACACATGTTAAACGAAAGGAGACGTTCGTGTGAGTGAGAAACAGATTTTTGCGGCTTTGGAAATTGCAGACCATGAAGTACGTCTGATCGTTGGTGAGTTTTTCAACACCAGGTTTAACATTATAAAAGTGGAAAGAGTCCCCGTGACAGGACTTGTTTTTAACGAGGTCACAAATCCGGAAGCGATTACCGAAGCGATCCGGAGGGCAGTACAGCAGTCTGCCAAAATGATCGGTGCGGATATCAGAAGAGTTATTCTTGCCATTCCTTCCTATCATTTAAAGAGATATTCCTATTCGACATCAGTCAATATCGAGGGAATCGACGGAAAAGTAACCGTACAGGATATCAGAAAAGCTGTCAGGGATGCGGAAAGCGTCCGTGTTGACAAGAAATATATCGTAGTGCAGTCTGTCGTGAACAAATATACCGTCAACGGTGTTTCCTCGCGCAGAAGGCCGATCGGCGAAAAAGCCGATCAGCTGACGATTGATGCGGATATTCTCTGTGCTGACAGAAAGATGGCATTTGACCTGGTCACCTGTGTTGAAAACGCAGGCCTGCAGATCATGGATATCTTCGTGGATCTCTACGCTGTCGGCAAAGAATCCGCCCTGTTTGAACAGGCAATTGATCACCAGGTCATCATCCTGAAGATGGAACGTGAAATGACTGCACTCGGTCTGATCCGCAACGGCAGACTGACCACAGGTACGATGCTGCCGTCCGGTATCGGAACGATCGCCGGTGCGATCATGGACAAATACGGGATCAAGAGCGATCTCGCTGTTGAACTGCTGAAATATAGTGCCAGACTGAACCATACAGTCCTCTCTACAAACCCGGTTTACATCTGGGCGGAGAATGGTGAAACGCATACAATCAACGAGCAGGAACTGGTTGACTGCGTGCGTGAAAACATCAATTTATGGCTTAATGACTTACAAAAAACGTGTTCGCCTATCTTGCAAGCAGGAGAAACTACTGTTATGATTACAGGAGAAGGCGGTGAAACAAACGGGCTCGATGAGCTGGTACAGGACCGCCTCGGCGTCAGTGTGAAAAAATACATTCCGGATACCTTAGGTGGAAGGAATGCCTGTTTGACGTCATGCCTGGGACTGTTCTACGCATATCAGGATAAATTCCCGATTACGGAAGCTACCCAGAGCAGTCTTGATCTGGATGAATTTATCCGTCATGTATCCTACAGGGAACGCAGCGCGGATGATTCGAAGGAACATACATTAACAGATAAACTCAAAGGTTTGTTCAAAGAGGGTAAAAAATAAAATATAGAGAGGTAGAGTTTTATGGCAGAGTTAACATACAATCAGGTCGCTAAGATCAAAGTGTTCGGTATCGGGGGTGCCGGCAGCAATGCAGTAAACCGCATGGTGCAGGAAGGTGTTCAGGGTGTTGAATTCTACGTAGCGAATACAGACCTGCAGGCACTGGATGTATCTCCGGTCGCCAACAAGATCCAGCTTGGCAAAGAAGGTCTCGGTGCCGGCGGAAATCCTGACAACGGCCGTAAGGCTGCTGTTGAAAGCGAAGATGCGATCCGTACTTCCATGGAAGGCGCAGACATGATCTTCCTCACAGCAGGTCTCGGCGGCGGAACAGGTACAGGTGCATCACCGCTGTTCGCTAAGATCGCTAAAGAACTTGGCTGTCTGACTGTCGGTATTGTCACAAAACCGTTCTCCTTTGAAGGAAGAAAGAGAATGGTCCAGGCTGAACAGGGTCTGGAACAGTTAAAAGAATATGTCGATTCCCTGATCATTATCTCCAACAATAAGGTCTTGGAAGTTATCGGCCATATTCCGTTTGAAGATGCCTTCAAGGAAGCTGACAATATTCTCCGTCAGGGCGTACAGACCATTACAGATCTGATTGCTGTGCCGGCAATGATCAACCTCGATTTCGCTGATATCAAGAGTGTTATGGAAGGTCAGGGTTCCGCTCTGTTCGGAATCGGTATGGCTGACGGCGATGACAAAGCACGTGAAGCAGCCGAAAGAGCTATCCAGTCTCCGCTGCTCGAAGCACAGATCGACGGTGCAAAGAGTGCTATCATCAACGTAACCGGCGGCGCTACAATGTCTGCATATGATGCAAGTGAAGCCGTTGACTATATCCGTGATGCAGCCGGAAATGATATCGACATCATCTTCGGTGTAGCTATTAATGACAAGATCGGTGATTCCATCATCGTATCCGTTATCGCTACAGGCTTCGATCTCCCGCAGCCGACAATGCTGCAGAAAGAAACAAAGAAAGAAGAACCGACTGTCATGAATACCGCAGCTGTTAAACCGGCTCCGGCACCGGCACCGGCTCTGCAGGAAGACGATGATGTTGCGTTCGAAGATGACGACAACGATCCGATCCCGAGTTTCTTCAGAAGAGGTTAATCTCATCAAGCCATCCGTGAGATGGCTTTTTTTATGGGTTTGCGATTATATGGTCAGAATGGTATAATTGCAAACTGACATTAAGGTTGTTTCCTGTCAGGAAAATATCATTCCGGGAGGATGGGTGAATGCAGCAGTATTTTTGTGAAGTCCCGCTGAAACCGGGAGAAGAATATATCATGACCAAAGCACAGGCGCATCATGCCGGTGATGTCCTTCGTATGCATCAGGAAAAGGTCCGCCTCGTCAGTGAGGGAAAAGGCTATTTCGGCACCTGTTTCAGAAGGGGAAAGGAAATGGTCGTTTCCGTAGAGGAAGAAGATCCGTCGGTGCGTGAGCTGAACCGGAAAGTCATACTGGGTGTCGGCCTGATCCGGAAGGAGAAATTCGAATGGATCCTGCAGAAGGCAACAGAACTCGGCGCTGCGGAAATCATTCCTTTTGAATCTTCCCGCTGCATCGTCCACCCGAAAAAGGAAAAAGAAGACAAATTATACGCCCGCTGGCATGATATCGCAAAGAGCGCTGCCGAACAGTGCAAACGGGATATCATTCCGGAGATCGCGCCGATCACCCGCTTTAGGGATCTGGCGGATGTGCAGGCAGATCTCAGGGCAGCGGCGTATGAAAATGCCGGCTGTGAAGCAGACCGGCTGGGCGACATTCTCGCAGAACATGCATCCGTACTGGTCCTGATCGGACCGGAGGGCGGATTTTCGGAAGAAGAGATCAGCTTTCTGAAAGACAACCGGTTTGAATGTGTCACATTC
>CADBPK010000265.1 GCA_902796465.1 uncultured Erysipelotrichaceae bacterium
CCGATGCCCAGCATCTGCTTTTCCCTCTCTTCCAGGATCCGTTTCTCGAACAGTTCCTTCTGGATGCATTCCTTGACAAAGCCGGCATATGCTTTCCGGCCTTCCGGCGTCAGATGGATGCCGTCTGAATAGAAGTATTCATCATGTCCTTTTGAAAATTTCTGCCAGTCCACGATGATGACGTTGTCAAACTCCTCGCCCAGAGAGCGGATGGTATCACTGTTGTCAAACTGCCAGTTGTTCGTTGTCGTCAGCCAGAAGATATCCCTGTCCCCGCAAAGACGGACGACTTCCTCGCACACATCTTTCGGCAGTACACAGTTCGTACCGATGCCGATCACGACCGGATTGCCCAGTGTGCCGTCCTTGGCACGTTCTTCAACGATATCATGCAGAGGTCCGTAGGAACGGCTTACCTTCGCATCAAAGTCACCGTTGGGGAATGTTTCATTCAGCTGCGGCACGGCTCCCAGCATAACGGAATCACCAATGCCGGTAACCGGCAGGCTGCTCGGATCGGAGGCGTCCGGATCATTCAGCATTTCCGCTTCCTTCCGCCGCTTTTCCATATACTCTTCCTGCCTGTCTTCCAGCATCTTTTCATTTTCCGCCAGCTGTTCCTGCAGCTGGGCCATTTCCTTCGTATGATCTTCCGCCCTGATAATGTCATATCCGCCCATCAGGCAGAGGAAGAACAACGGCAGGCATAATGATACCTGTACCAGACTGCGCACCACTGTCCTGTTGTCTTTCCGGATCCAGAGATCCGAAATGAAATGCAGAAGCCAGGATATGATGACCACAACCGGCACATACCACCAGCGGATCCCGCCGCTTCCCGCGATCATGAAGAACAGGATCGGATAATGCATCAGATACACTTCATAACTGATGGAAGCCAGAGCTTTTGTATAACGATTCCGCAGTGAACGGAATACCGGATACATCGGATTGGTCACAAGCTGGATCAGAAGCAGCGTCAGAAGTGAAGTCACCAGGAATCCGAACGGATACATGCCTGAAGACGGTCCGACATTCGTAAACAGCCAGAGAAGTGCAAGAATACCGAATCCCAATACGCTTTCACTGACCCATTTCTTCTTCAGGACTTTCAACACAGGACGGCCGCCCCGGATATTGACAAAAGCAAGTGCCATACCGACGAATACCGAAAAAATTCTGGCATCCGTACCATAATATACGCGCATATCCGGTGCCCCGCTGTGAATCAGGAGCGGTATTACAAACGACAGTCCTGCCGTAAGCAGGATAAAGGAAAGCCAGGCAGCCATAAAACTGTATTTTTCCTGTACTTTCCGGTACAGCTTATAGATAAACGGCAGGATCAGCTCAAGCTGTATGAGCAGGGAGATATACCACATATGCGTAAACGGCGATTCCGTTACCCGGGCAAAATAAGACTGCCCGGCAGCGATCTGCCACCAGTTGTTGAAACAGCCAAGTACGCTGAGTGTTTCCGGTTTTTCATTCAGCCAGATGATATCCGGCATATAACGCAGTGCAAAGATCGTCAGTCCAACCGTGATCACTACCGGCAGATACAGGCGCACCGCCCGTTTCTTCCAATATTCCTTTACAGAGAATTCGTGTCTCCTTGCGGCTGAAAGCACGAACAGATACCCGTGCATAACGAAAAACACACATACCGCAAGATATCCGCCCGGCAGCTGTTCCGGTGCTGCGTGGAAATTCACTACTGCGATCGTGCATATGATTCTCAAAAGATCCAGGCCGTAGTATGTTCCTCTTCTTCTTTTCATATACCGGCATATTATATGCTATCTTGGGACAAAAAAACAGACCGTTGGTCTGTCATATTTCAGGATAAGGTTTTCTTTCGATCTCCCTGCATATGATGATCTCACGGTCCAGATGTGCTCCTTCAATACAGGTCTGCAGGGTTATGAAGCGGTCCGGATAGTCCAGATCTTTCCCAGTATCGTAATACAGGCATTCCTTCAATCTTGCCCTGTATTTTTCATACTGATGTTCTGTGAAATTCGGCGTGTCATACATCAGGTCTTCCGGGATGTACTCACCTTCCAGCAGGTGACAGTTGTATACATAGATGATCTCATAGTAGACGATCTCATCTTCCAGTGCCATCGCCAGATATTTGTTGTCTTCATAATTCTCCTGTACAAGAAGCTTTGCCAGAGGTGTAAACATGACCGTTCTGTCCGGCGTTCGTTCCGGATAGACATAGTGGCCGTATATGGCGCAGTTCTGGTCTTTCGTATAGTCACAGGTATACTCCATGCATATGGAGCCCCAGGAACGGTATTCTCCCGTTTCCCAGGCATGATACAGATAATAATCATTGTCCGTTCCCTGGAATACCGGCTGATGCACAAGTCCGCTCTGAAAGCAGAGAATTCCCTGCAGATGTCCGTCCACAGCCAGATCATCTGCGAATTCCTTCTTCAGTTCCAGCAGCCGGTCATCTTCGAATTCCCATTCTTCCTTCGGCACAGGTGTTGGCTCCGGTGTCGGTTCCGGCGTCACTTCTGCCGTTGGCACGGGGGAAGGAACAGGTTTCTCTGCGGCTTTTTTCAGAAGAAGGAAAAGTCCGGTCCCGGCAGCGAGAACTGCCAGCACCAGAATCCATTTAACGCTCTTTTTCAGTTTTCTTTTTTTCATAATATTTCAGTTTTCTGTTTCCACCGGGTTCATCTGCCATTGCTCATAAACTTCAAGCCCGATACGCTCCCGGATCCAGTATGTCGTAAAGTGATTGTAAAAATATCCATCCATGTCGGTGATCTCACCGTCTTTTATATAATAGTACCCTTCCGGGCTTTTTTCCGTTTCATGTTTGAAAGCATAGGAGATCTCGTACACGGAACCGTCTTTTGTGGTAAAGGTGTAATGTTCCTGATCTCCCTCAGGGTTAAAGCCATTGCGGTTCAGCAGTTCAAACAGGGACGCAAAGGAAACCCCGTAGCTGAACCTGTCGGCAGTCAGATCCGGATAGAGTGTAAAAGTACCGTCCGGCATCAGTACTCCGAGCCGGTGAGGACTTTCCGAAAGGGTCTGTTCAATTTCCTCCGGGGAGAATTCATACATACACGGATACCGCTGATCCACGCAGCACATCAGCAGGTTATTTTCCCCTTCCGCAAGATTCGGTTCTGCCTGCATCACAATTCCGTGCCAGTCACCCTGCGAAGCTTCATAATCCCCGGTCCGTCGGTAAGGATGATCAAATATGAACGAATAGTTCAGACTGATACCGTCCGGTTTCTGACTCTGCAGGCTCATCAGCTCCGCGTTCAAAGCCTGCATTCCTGCCCTGCCGGTATAGGTGCCGGTCAGCGTGCTGCTCAGCATTTTTTCATTTTCTTCTGTTTCCAGCGTGATCAGGTCATGTTCCGTTTCTTCATAGAACTTTTTCAGATGCACGTCATTGTAGTCATCCCACAGGGAATTGGTCATCGCTTCCATGCCCCAGTAATAATTATCCAGCACATGGAACACCGTACCGTCCTTCTCCGTGACCGTCCAGAGATAATCCGTATAGTCATCTTCGCCCTTGACCTCTTCCGGCTCTTCCGACAATTCAAAAGATTTCAGCCCGTGCTGATCCTTTACATATTTGCGGATATCATCCGGCCCGTAGTCCTTTGTGCACCCTGCCAGCAGGATGCCCGCCAGCAACGCACAGAGCTGTTGTTTTTTCATTTCAGTCTCCCTGATAGTGCAGATGCCTGCCGTCGATATTCTCCAGGACACAGAGATACTTCTTCGCGTACCAGTGCGCCATGTTCAGATTCATATCGAGGTAATTGCCGCAGTCCCTGGCAGCAGCGCCGGGAACCTCCCCTTCAAAATCACGTATAAATACGAAGAGATCCTTCATCAGTCCAACGATGTCTTCCGATTCCAGATCCCCTTCCAGGATCAGATAGAAACCTGTCCGGCATCCCATCGGTCCGAAGTAGACCGTCCTGTCCTTCCACTCTGCGTGATTGCGCAGATAGGTGGCGCCGAGATGTTCAATTGTATGCACTTCCGCCGTATTCATGACAGGTTCCTTGTTCGGCGTTGTCATGCGCAGGTCAAATGTCGTCAGCGTGACATTGCCGAAGCGGTCTTTTCTTGAAACATATATACCCGGTTCCAATACCAGGTGGTTTACCTGAAAGCTGGCTATTTTTTCCATATCGATGTTCCTCTTTCCCAAAAAGCGTATCAGACAATCCTGAAAATGAGAAGTGTGTTTCTGTTTGCACGGAAGGACAATCACCGTATAATATGTACCATATGGCAAGAACATTTACTCCCGCGCAGGAAATCGAAAGAAGCGTGTTCCGGACATACAGGAAAGAACTCTGGGCACCGTTTTTGACAGCGCTCAACCGCTATGAACTGATCGCTCCGGGCGACAGGATCGCGGTATGCATCTCCGGCGGGAAAGACTCCATGTGCATGGCTGTCCTCTTTCAGATCCTTGCCCGTCACAGCGACATTCCCTTTTCCCTCGTCAACCTGGTCATGGACCCCGGCTATACCCCGGAAGTACGGAAACAGATCGAAGACAACGCTGCCCTGCTCGGACTGCCGGTAACATTCTTTGAAACGAATATCTTCGCTGTTGCCAACAGCCAGCCGGGCAATCCGTGCTACCTGTGCGCCAGGATGCGCAGAGGCCACCTGTACAACAAGGCAAAGGAACTCTCCTGCAACAAGATCGCCCTCGGCCATCATCTGAATGACGCCATCGAAACGACCGTCATGGCCATGTTCTACAGTTCCAAACTGGAAACGATCATACCCAAATCGCACAGCGAAAACTTCGAAGGCATGGAACTGATCCGTCCCATGTACTGCATCAAGGAAAATGATATCCTGCGCTGGGCAGACCACAACCATCTGCGCTTCATCCAGTGCGCCTGTTCCTTTACGGCAGCCGATGCGGCATGTTCCTCCTCCAAACGCAGGGAAGCGAAGGAACTGATCGCCGAACTGAAAAAAACAAATCCGCACGTGGAAGACAACATATTCCGTTCTCTTCACGCCGTACGGATCGAATCATTTCCCGCCTATAAGGCAGACGGCAGGATGCACAGTTTCCTGGAAAACTACGCAGACGGCAATACCTTCAAAGACTGATGCAGTCTCCTGTACATGTTCATAAAAAGCATTAAAAAACGGTTTCATTTCAGAAACCGTTTTTTTGGCTTATATGCAAGGGTTTTTCTGAATGTTACAGTGTATTATTCGGCCATTAAGATCTCAACTGATTTTCTTAAAGTCGTTTCATCGCCGGTGTTGCCCGGGAAAATAACATACGGTGTTCGCGGGAAGCGTGATTCTTCTCCTGTCTGCCAGACCGGAATGCCGGGCTGGATCTGTCCAAGGACATTGGCACGTTTTACCGCGAGGGCTTTGGTGCCGACATCAGAAGATGTAATGCCTCCCTTTGCGATGACAAATGCCGGTGTAATGGACAGTCTGCCGACCAGGCTCTGCACGCCGTCGGAGATCTTCACTGATCTGACAAGCGCTGATTCCTTTGTGTCATTTTCAACTGTCAGGAGCTTCCGGCATGTGAAGCAGACAGCCGTTTTGCCGCTGCGGATGATCTCCTCTTCCGCTTTGACACAGCGGTCAACTTCATTGTAGAAGGCTTCATCACCTTCCAGCACAAGGTTGGAATTGAATTCGACCGGTACGACACAGTCAAGCTTGAGC
>CADBPK010000266.1 GCA_902796465.1 uncultured Erysipelotrichaceae bacterium
TCCCCATTGCTTCCGCTGTAACATTGTCAAGGGCATGATCCTCCATGACCCGCACAAAGAAAAGGGGACAGTTTGCGGCGGACGATGATTCCAACGGGCCTTTGTTTTTTGTGCGGGTCATGGAGGATCATACCCTTGACAATGTTACAGCGGAAGCGATGGGGGATAATCTTCTGAATGTCGTTTCTGCCCTGCATGGGTTCTTCTGGTGGGGCGGTCCCGGCATCGCAACGGAACATACCGCCTGGGATAACCTGATGAAAGGCATCAAAGCCCCGCAGAGCGGCAGTGCCGCGCAGAATACACAGGCGATCGCCGAACAGATCGGCGGACAGATCTTCAGCGACTGCTGGGGATACATATCTCTCGGCAATATACAGGAAGCCGCGGACCTCGCAGCCATGATGAGCTCCGTGACCCATGATATGGACGGCATCGAAGGCGGAAAATTCGTCGCCGCCTGCATCGCGGCCGCATGGAATGATCCGGATATTTACTCCGTGATCGAAAAAGGACTTTCCGTACTTGATCCGGATAGCAGTTATTACAAAACGATGCGTGAAGTGATCGGTTTTTATCATGCACATCCGGAAGATCCGGATGCCTGCATTGCATGGATCGAATCCACCCACGGCTATGATAAATATCCCGGTGTCTGCCATATCCTTCCGAACTCTGCCATCATGATGTACGGCATGCTGTATGGAAAAGGTGACTTTGACAGGACTATGGGTCTGATCGCGGATGCAGGATGTGATACCGACTGCAACCTCGGCAATGTCGGGTCCGTTATGGGCATGCTGAAAGGAGCGGCGGGCATTGATGAGAAATGGATCCGTCCGATGCAGGATATCCTGCTTTCCTCTTCTTCCATCGGTACGGACAATATTACGGAGATCTCCTCTTCCGCCCTGTATTTCACCCGGATCGCCTGTGCCCTGCATGGCATTCCCGTTCCGGCAGAATATGAAAAAGTACCCGGACAGTACAAAGCCGATTTCCTGATGCCCTATGCGGTAAACGGTTTTATTCCCGATACGGACAGGTACCATGCCTGTACGCTGCGCACCGTGCACAACACACTGCGCATCTGTCTGGATGACATCCAGCCGCACAGCCCCTTCATGATCCGGAAAAAGACCTACTTCCGCCCGGAAGATGTATATGACTGCCGCTATGAACCGCAGTTCGCGGCCGTTCTGGAACCGGGTGATATTTTCACCTACGAAATTGCGGATCCGTATCAGACAAACGCTTCGGTTACACCGTATATCAAAGACTACGCAGGCAATTATTTCTTCGGGGAAACGATCCGCGAAGGAACCGTTACGATGACCGTGCCGGCTTGCCGGATCCCTGTCCTCGAAACAGGTCTGCAGATCGAACTGCCTGTACTGACCCGCAGGACTTCCGTTGAACTCCTATCCTTCTCCTTTGAAAAACATCCGGCATATACCGTGAACTTTGCGGATCTGCACGATGAAGACAGGGGTCTGGATATCGGTTCTGTCCGCCATCATACGATCAGCGGGCTGAATCTGTATAAAGGAGGCGCAGAGATCACCGATACAGGATTAGTCCTGAAGCAGGAAAGTGCCTTCAATCTTTCCTGCCGGGATATCACCCTGCAGAAAGTAACTCTGGAAACACAGTTCCCCGAAGACCTGATCCTGGCTTACGCCTGGAGAGGATGCAGGGACTACAGCGGACTCCGTATCAAAGATGGCAGACTGTATCATATTCATAAGAAAAACGACAGTCTCGAAGAGACCGTCATCTGTGATCTGAATGTTCAGCCTGTCCTGACGATACAGGCAGATATCGGAAACGGAACGGTTACGGTTCAGAACCGGACGGTACCGGTATCATTCGCAGAAGAAAAAGGAGCGGCCGGGATCCTCAACGAATCCGCCGCCCCCGTGATCCTAAATAAGCTCCAGATCCTCAGCTGAAGGAATACTGACAGCCGCGCCTTTATACTGAACACAGACGGAAGATGCCTTTGAAGCGATCCTCAGCGCTTCCGAAGGCTCTTTTTTCTGCAGGATGGATGCCAGATAGAAACCGGTGAAGGTATCTCCCGCAGCGGTCGTATCCACTGCTTCAACAGGGAAAGCTTCCTGATGGATCACCGTATCCCCATGTATATAATAGGAACCGTCACCGCCTACGGTAAGCAGTATCTCATTTGCCGGATATGCTTTCTGCAGGGCTCCGATAATACCTTCATAATCAGTCCGCTCTGTTTTGGCCAGACCTTTCCCTTCCACTTCGTTGACGATCAGCAGATCCACATATTCCAAAGGATATGTAAATACCTTTTCATTCATCGGCGCCGCGTTGAACGCGATCTTCATTCCTTTCGCGTGTGCTTTTACGATCAGGTCGGAAAGAGATGATATCTCATTCTGGATCAGGAGGACATCCCCGGCTTCAAAGTGCTCCAGTACCTCATCGATCATCTCCGGCGTGATCATCTGGTTGGTGCCGCCGAACAGGATGATGCAGTTTTCCGCATTGCACACCTGGATGATCGCGTGCCCGGTGGCGTTCTTCGGATCCTGTTTCAGGTAATCCGTATTGACGCCGAAATCCTGCAGATATTTGATCAGCACATCCCCGTCATACCCGACCATGCCGGCGTGATAGATCTCCGTTCCTGCCTTTGCCAGGGCAATGGACTGATTCAGTCCTTTCCCGCCCAGGGAACGGCTGTAGGACAGGGAAGAAGCAGTCTCTTTCGGTGTAATAAAATGGTCCATTTCATAAATATGATCATAGTTCAATGACCCGAAATTCAGTACTTTCATGATGGTTTCCTCTATTTTTCAAACCAATTATACAATGATTCCGCCTATAATGAGGAAGAGGTAAACGATCATGATACAGAAAACAATATGCATCCATTCCGATACACCGAAACCACACGAGATCCCCGTTATCATTACCTGTCCGGAAGAAGAGCCAAAAGCAATCCTGATCATGTGCCACGGTACCGGCACAGATAAAAACGAAGCCGGGAACGGCTATGTGAAAGCATCGGAAATACTGGCAGATACTTATCATGTCATAACGATGCGTTTTGATTTCATGGGCAGCGGCGATTCCGAAGCGGATTACGCAGACTACTGCTTTGACAGTGCCGTGGATGATGTCATGTCAGTGCTTGCCTTTGCCCGCAGAGAAATCTCTGCTTCCCTTCCTGCCGGCCTGCTCGGCTGGAGCCAGGGCGGGACCGATGTCCTGCTTTCGCTCGGCTATCATCCGGAAGCCTTTGCCTTCGGCATTACATGGGCAGGCGCGCCGGACCTCTCTTCCATGATGAATGATGAACAGTACCGGGAAGCCATGGAAAACGGATACTTTACCATGGAGTTTGACTGGCGCAGTGATCTTCATGCTGGCAGACAATGGGCCGAAGACGTCCGTCACAAGGATGTCCTGCAGATCTTCAGCCGGTACACCGGTCCGGTCCTCGCCATAGCCGGGGAAGATGACGATGTCGTTCCCCCGGTATGGGCTGAAAAGATCATTCAGAACAACAGCCACCCCGCATCAAGGGCGCTGTTCATACCCGGCGCCGACCATACCTACCGCGTATTTGAGGAAGCTGATCAGCGCACCCTTGTTTCCGTTATCGAGGCAAGCGGGCAGTTCATCGCTGCCCTTTAACAGAATATAA
>CADBPK010000267.1 GCA_902796465.1 uncultured Erysipelotrichaceae bacterium
CAGGTAAGAATAATGAATACTGACCGGACGAAGGGAAGCCGCGGGAGAATACGATATGAAGATCTATCAATGCTATAAGACAGGAGAAATCAAGGAAATACCGGCAGACGGCAATGAATGGGGATATTCCCCCATGCAGTTTTGTGTTGTTGAAAAATATGACTCATTATACGAAAAAGAACTCGTAAGATTCGGTGAGAACACACCTTACGCATTGCCGGGAAAAAACAAAAGCATTCGTGTGTATAAGGGAATTGACAGGGAGCCCTGGAGATTTACACCGGATGATATGGACCGGTATTCCAAAGAAGATGTTTTGAAATATTACCGCAGCCTGAATAACGAAGATACTGAACTGCTGTTTTACAGAATGGCAGGATATGACAGTGCAATTCCTGAAGGCTTGTCTTTTTTAGGCTACGATGCCGGATATCTTTTCGGGGAGGGAAACAGCGACGGTTTTTCCGTGATCTGTGACTGTATGTTCTTAAGCAGGTGGCATGGCTGCGATTATGAGGGGACGGAGTTCATCAAAGAATTTCAGAAGCTGAATAAAAACGGATTATTTGACAGCGAGAAGGACACGATTGATTATCTGTATCATTATTTGAAGCAGGACTGGGCAGAAACCGGCGATTTCTGCATTTTTGAAATATATGAACCGGTCTGCGGGGATAAAGATGCTGCTGACGGAGGTATATCATGTTAAATGAGGAATTGATCAGGAAAACAGAAGCTTTTCTGAAACAGAAATTCAATGCCAGTATCTATTTAAATACACATCCGGAAGATAAAGCATACCGGCTGGAACATACTTACCGTGTGGCTAATATCGGTCGTGAGATCGCCCTGAAAGAAGGATTTGATGAGACTGAAATGGTGATTGCCTGCCTTCTGCATGACATCTCTTACTGCGAAGTATATGAGGAAAACGGCGTGTGGCCCCATTGGAAGGACCATGGCAGAAGTTCTGCCCGGATCGCCCGCCCGTTTCTGCAGGAACTGGATATTCCGGAGGAACGCATCAATGATATCTGTTACGGGATCGCCGTACACGTTGATGAAAAGGCTGACTTCCCGGGTGAGAATACACCGTTTGCGCTTTCGGTAGGGGACGCTGACAATATCGACAGGTTTGATGCTTATCGTATTCATGAAACCCTGAATTATGATTCATTTTTGAAAATGAAGTATGAAGATAAAACAAAATATGTCGAAAACAAGCTCAGCAGACTGCGTCAGTTCAGGGAAATACCGTTCAGCACAAAAACAGCTGATGACCTGTGGAAATCAAGGCTTGATTTCTATATCGTTTTCTTTGAAAAACTGGCTGACCAGCTAAAACGCAGCAAAAGTGTCATAAATGAATGAAAGCTCGCTTTGCGGAGGTGCTTGATGACTGAAATTGGCAAAGAATATCTTGAAACTGATCTGATTATCCGAAGATTTTTATATCGATCCATATTTTTAGGTTTTAATTATCTGAAAGGGATTTGTAATTCAAGCCGAAGGCTTCCATCGACTTGATGATGGGACGCATGGATTCGCCAAGTTCACTTAGCGCATATTCGACCCTGGGCGGAACTTCAGCGTAAACAGTACGTGTGATCAGACCGTCCTGTTCCATCGAACGGAGACTGTCTGTCAGAACCTTCTGGCTGATGCCTTCCAGGTCTTTCCTGAGCTCATTGAACCGCCATGGCCGGTTCATGAGATTCCTGAGAATCAGCAATTTCCATTTACTGCCGATCAATTGTACTGTAGTGGCTACCGGGCATTCCGGAAGCTCTCTTTTTGTCTTCATAAACAGATCCTTTCCTTATTATGCGGTAAAAACAATAGTTCAATAATAATTGTTATATTCATAATTAAATATAATATAAAATTTCATATTCAAGTGTTTAAAAGTTACAAAAAGGTTACCAGGTGATAAAAAAGTGCGTACTTGTCAGTTTTCCGGCGGAACAATAAACTGAAGATGACAGGAGGGATACACCGGACTGTCGAATTACAATATCAAAAAACCAGATCGTCAGATGGAACAGAAAAGAGGACAACAGCATGAACAACATCGAAATCAAAGAAAGCAATTTCACACCTGTGCATACACAGGTAAAGTATGAGGCGGAAGGCATTGTTGAAGTCATCAAGACTGACAAGGAACTGCCGGATGAAAACACTTATCTGAAAGCAGATCATATCATGTTCCACAACGGCGTGATCGAAGTGGATGTATGCGGAAAACTGCTGCCGGATGCGCCGGATTATGCCAGAGGATTTATCGGGATCGTGTTCCGCGCAAACGAGAATGACAGCGAGTTCGAATC
>CADBPK010000268.1 GCA_902796465.1 uncultured Erysipelotrichaceae bacterium
CAGGCCTTCCAGCAGCCGGTCGGCGTATTTGACGATATCGATGACCCACTGCTTCATGTTTTTGCGGATGACCGGATAGCCGCCGCGTTCGCTCTTGCCGTCGACGATCTCATCGTTTGCCAGGACAGTTCCGAGTTCCTCACACCAGTTGACGGGCATATCGACGCATTTGGCAAGGCCGTCCTCAAACAGAAGCTTGAAGATATACTGTGTCCACTTGTAATAGCTCGGATCACAGGTGGAAACCTCACGGTCCCAGTCATAGGAAAAACCGATATTCTTCAGCTGACTGGTAAAGAACGCGATGTTGTTTTTGGTGAAGCTGTCCGGGTGATTGCCGGTATTGATCGCATACTGCTCAGCCGGCAGTCCGAAGGAATCAAATCCCATCGGATGGAGGACGTTATATCCTTCCATACGCTTTTTACGGGATACGATGTCCGTCGCGGTATAGCCTTCCGGATGACCGACATGCAGACCTGCCCCGCTCGGATACGGGAACATGTCCAGCGCGTAGAATTTCGGCTTTGAGAAATCCCATGCGTCCGTGCGGAATACCTTGTTGTCCTCCCAGTATTTCTGCCACTTTTTCTCTATGGTCTTGTGATCATAACTCATACTTCTTTCCTCCCCAGAAATAAAATAAAACGTCCCTGATCTAAGGACGTCATAAACGCGGTACCACCTTAGTTTGTGCAAAAGCACACCCTCATTCGCTGCGTAACGTGCAGTAACGGCTGCTCCAAAGGTGAGTTCGGCTGTTTCCGTGTACAGGGTCGCACCATATCCCTGCTCTCTTGAACGCTTCCGCAGCTTACTGGTCTTTTTCAACGTAACAGGAATATATTAACAGTTTTTCCATTTGCAGGCAATGACAAGTTGGTATACACTCCGGTATTCCGGAATATGTCCGCAGCAGTCCTATCGTTTTTTCCGTTTCTTCGGCAGCGGCAGCTCATCTGCCATTGCCAAAACAAGCTCCCGCAGGAATTCCCGGTTGTCGATATCCTGTACCAGCAGCATCTCTTTCGCGCCTTCGTACGGCAGCTCCGTTGGCGCATCCGGCATCATCCGCTTCGCGGCGCTGACCGGTTTGACAAGAAGCCTGTCATCATAGATGCCGCCGAAGATCTTTCCCTGATAGTAAAGGATGTATTCCCCCATCATCATCTTATATGTAATATCTCCCGGCATGGACAGCTGGTCCAGAACAAATTCAAGATAATCCCTGCTTGATGCCATATTTCCTCCTCCGGGCAGAGATCATATCCCGCCCTTCTTTCTATATCTTAACAGAATCATCCGGGCGGCAGAACAAGACAAAACATGACTGTTTTCATCCGTACTGTCATTCATTTATAATGGAATTATATAAAGGAGAAAGGAAATCATAATATGGGATTCTCGAAAGATTTTTTATGGGGCGGAGCGACCGCAGCCAACCAGTATGAAGGCGGCGTCAAGGAAGGCGGTGCCGGACTCAGCACAGCCGACATCATGACCAACGGGTCACACACCGTACGCCGCCAGGTCACATGGAAGATGCCTGACGGAACAACAGGTTCCACACCGCTGTGTTTCGGCAGTATGGAGCGTCATCTGCCCGAAGGCGCCGTTCCCTGTGAACTGGATGATCCGAAATACTACTACCCTTCCCACATCGCTTCCGATTTCTATCATCATTACAAGGAAGATATCCGCCTCTGCGCGGAGGAAGGATTCAACTGCCTGCGCTTCTCGCTGAAATGGTCAAGACTCTTCCCGGATGGTGACGATGAAACACCGAACGAGGAAGGCATCAAATTCTATTCCGATGTTTTTGATGAATGTAAAAAGTACGGCATCGAACCTGTTGTCACCCTCTCGCATTATGAGACACCGCTTGCTCTTGCTGCAAAGTACAACGGCTGGGACAGCAGACACCTCGTTGACGCGTTTGTGAAATACGCCGATACCTGCTTTAAAAGCTTCAGAGGCAAAGTAAAATACTATCTGACATTCAACGAGATCAACTGCATCGAATGGGCACCTTATGTTACGGCGGGACTGATCCATGCCGATCCGCAGAATATCGCCAACGCGACATTCCATCAGTTCCTCGCCTCCTCCCTGACCGTCAAGTGCGCACATGAGAAATATCCGGATCTCCGCATCGGCATGATGCTGGCATACGGACCGACCTATGCCTTCACGACTGATCCGGAAGACCAGCTTCTGGCTCAGCAGCGCAGCAATGCCGCCCTGTTCTACTCGGATGTGCAGATGCTCGGAAGATATCCGAACTACAAGCTTGCCCAGTATGAACGCGAAGGCATCACGATCCCGGATCTGCCCGGTGATATGGATATCATCGCCGCGTATCCGTGCGACTTCCTCAGCTTCAGCTGCTACGGAAGCCATGTCGTAACATATCATGATGAAAACGAAGCCAAGGGCGAAGGCAATGGCGGCACCCAGATGCACATGGTCAAAAACCCGTATCTCAAGACCAATGCCTGGGGCTGGGCAACCGACCCGCAGTGCCTGCGCATCACGCTGAATACATTCTATGACCGTTATCACTGCGACCTGTTCTGCGTTGAGAACGGCATCGGCTGGAATGATCAGCTGGAAGACGGCACCGTGCACGATGAATACCGCATCGACTACATGCGCGCCAATATCAAATCCATGCGCGACGCTGTCGAATATGACGGCATCCCGCTGATGGGCTACCTCTACTGGGGCTGCGTGGATATGGTCTCCAACGGTGAAGGTGAAATGGCAAAGCGCTACGGCCAGATCTATGTCGACGCCGACAACCTCGGCCAGGGCACATTCGAAAGAAAGCTCAAGGATTCCTATCACTGGTATAAAAAGTGCATCGCCAGCAACGGCGAGGACCTGGACTGATCAGCGTAAAGGAAGACCTGCGGGTCTTCCTTTTCTTTTTCCATGCAATGTGCGTTATAATATTCAGTATGAAAAAGCCATTGATCGCGCTCAGCGCACGGGGTACGGAAACAGGTACCCGTATCTATTACGACAATGAATCATACTTTAACTATGTCTCTCTCGGCGGCGGGATCCCCTGCCTTGTCAAAGCGGACAATGAAGAGGATGCCGAACAGATCGCTGAAGACATGGATGCCCTTCTGATCACCGGCGGCGAGGATGTGGACCCTTTCCTGTATGATGAGGAAAATACGTTCTCCATTCCAATCGACGCAGATCTTGATGCCTCCGATATCTATCTGTACCACGCCTTCCGGAAAGCCGGAAAGCCGGTCCTCGGCATCTGCCGCGGCATTCAGGTCATCGCCGTTGCGGAGGGTGAAAGCCTGATCCAGGACATCAAAAAAGAAGATCCTTCCTGCATGGAACACAACCAGCGGAATCTGGATCCTCCTGTAGCGAATGATGTATTTGTGCATCACGTGTCCTTTGTGCCGGGCACGAAAACTGCTGAGATCTTCGGAACGGTCTACGGCGTCAATACGTTCCACCACCAGGCGCTGCGCAGCGTGCCGGAAGGATTTACCCTTGCCGGGAAGAGCACGGACGGACTGATCGAGGCGATCGAATGTCCGGATGTACTCGGGGTACAGTGGCACCCGGAACGTCTCTATAAGGATCCGAAGCATCTGAAGCTGATGCAGGAATTCGTCCGCATGGCTTCAGCGCGCAAGGCCGGATAGGTTTTCAACGATATATGTCGGATGCAGGTCTTTGGTGATTCCCTGATCCATGATGCTGTTTCCTTCCGTAACCAGTACGGTTTCCATGCCAAGCTTCAGTGCCGGCAGGATGTCTTTCTGAAAGTCATTCCCGACACAGACAGCCTGGCTTTTTTTGACCTGCGCGTATTTCAGCGCCTGTGTCAGGAAGAGTATGCTTCCCCTGCCGCAGGCAACCGCTTCCTTGCCGGAGGCATATTCCAGCATGCGTGCGAAAGCGCCGCTTCCGAGTGTCATCCTGCCGTCCTTTTCCTGTCCTTTCCGGCTGTCGAGCGAGATGAGGTTGGTCCCGTGTGCCAGCATGTCATAGATATCGGAATAATCCTGATAACCCGCGCTCCGGCTGAGGCCGATCATGAACCAGTCGCATTTGTCGTGTGTCAGGAACATCCCGCCGCCCTGGATCGCTTCGGCGATGGCCGCACCGCCGAGATAATCTGTTCTTAACCGGCCGGGATAGGCAGAAAGGATCCAGTCCACGGCTGCCATGGCACTGGTGTAGATACGGGAAGCGGGGATCGCAGGAAAGCCGGCTGAACGCAGATAATCAGCCAGATCTTCCCTGTTTCTTCCGGTCTGTTCCGTGAGGATCAGATACGGAATGCCTTCTTTTTTCAGTGCTTTCAGATAGGCGCAGGCTTCCGGGAGCGGTCTGGCATTTTCCATGATCAGTGTCTCAAGCTGTACAATATGGTATTTTTCGATCATAATGAACCCTGTTTAATTGTAACATACCCGCAGCGGACATTTGTGCTATCATGTTGTGGAAAGGAACGAGAGATGAAAATAGTGACCAAGATCATGATCGTCGCAGCCATGTTTCTGGCCGTGATCGGCTATCTCGTGTTTGACGCCTTCATGATCGCCCCCGCAAAATTCACGACCCGATATGAATCTTTGTACTCCCAGAAAATACCGGTGCAGCTGGATGGGAAAAAGATCCTCTTTTTTTCAGACCTGGACTACGGGACGTTCATGGATGAAACAAGAATGACTTCGCTCGTCAGGGTCATTAACTCATCCGGCGCGGATTTTGTGGTTTTCGGAGGCGACCTGTTCGATCTGCAGTATCCTTTCACGAATGAGGACAAAGCGACCGTGTCTTCCCTGCTCGCACAGATCGAAGCACCGCTCGGCAAATTTGCCGTTAACGGCGACACAGACTGCGCGGATGAAGATACGAAGAACGCTGTTTCGGATGTCCTCAGGGACGGGGATTTCGAACTTCTCAACAACAAGGTGATCCGCCTGCGCAACAAAGGCTCGGCATCCATCATCCTCGTAGGACTGGAGAACGGGCTGAACGGCAAGCAGAAGATCGAGGATACATATGAATCCGTCAGCCGTGACGCGTATGTGATCACGGTATGCCACACGCCGGATACCGCGGATGAGCTGCCCGGTGACCTGACCGACTACATGCTGGCGGGACACAGCCACGGCGGCCAGGCAAACTATTTCTTCGGTTCCCTGTATACCCCTGCCATGGCAGTGGAATACATGCGCGGCAAACACCGCATCGGCAATGCGTTTACACTGGATATCTCAAACGGTACCGGCACAACAAAAAAAGATGTCCGGTTCATGGCCAATGCCGAGATCGTCATCTATGACCTGTACCGGATCTCGCCGTCGGAAGAAAAGCCGGAAGAGGAGGAAACGCCGGAAGAAAACAGCGCGGATAGCGCGCCGTCAGAATAATCCCGTGATCACATCCTGCAGATGCGGGATCACGATCAGATCCGGGTTATCACGCCACAGGGCGGCTGTGATCATCCGGTATTCATTGCTGTGAACATCCATACGGAAGGACACGTGTCCTTCTTTTTTTATGTGCATGGTCACCGGGATATCGTGTGTTTTCCGTTCCATCAGGGCCAATACCTGCTGGAGAAGTTCATTGTCGCCGCATGCCGCATGGACCTTGGTAATATCCCCTTCCTCCTTCGTCAGGATGACAGGATAGAACCAGTCTTTCGCACCCGGAATGATCTCTTCGAGTGCCCGGATCACCTTTTTGTGAAATACCGGCATCATGTAAATGCGGCTGCGCATGGATACCGGCAGGCATACGGCAGCTGTATCCAGGGCGTGATCCCCGACTTCGGTCGGGACATACAGCATAAAGAAATCGGAATGCAGAAAATCCGCATAGGCTGACCGTGCTTCCGGGCTGCCCGATACGGTGATCTCCGCATATGCCTTACTGCCGACGCTGATGACGGCAAGATCATGATTCTTCAGTCTGTTTTCCTGCATGATCCGTTATCCTTTCTGTTGGTAAGTGCTTCTGTCGTTCAGCATGACGGGACTTTCCACCGTGAATTCCGCACGGGAATCCCGGCGCAGCTCGAGGCAGACGCTCCGGGCCGGCTTCGAAGCAGAAGGATGGGCAAAGCGCATCCTGACGGGTACAAGCCCGTTCTTTTCCGCTTCCGCAAGAAGCTCCCGCAGTCTTGACGCAAGATAGACGATAAAGATCCTTCCATCCTGCTTCATGAGCCGGTTCAGATGAAATACAAGCTCCGGACAGGTCAGATATTCCTCGTGCCGGGCTGCTTTCAGATACCGGTTTTCGTTTTTCAGGCTTTCCTTCCCGGTCGCAAAATACGGCGGATTGCATACGAGGACATCAAACGGTCCCCCTGCATAATCCTGCAGCCTGCTCACCGCAAAGGAAGCCTGTACATCATTATAAGCCATATTCTTTTCGGCTGTGCCGATCACCTCCGGAAAAAGGTCGATCCCCGTCAGTGATGCCGGTGAAAACCGGGCTGCGTACAGCAGCAGGGCACCGCCTGCACAGCCTGCATCCAGGACATGGTCCGTCGGACGGATCCGCATGAAATGACCGAGGAATTCCGTATCGGAATTGAAGTGATACATACCCTCTTCCTGGAAAACATGGTAATCCGTTCCGTATAGATAATCAGGCTTCATGTGTCTCCTTCAGTTCAAACCAGAAACAGCTGCCTTTGCCGACTTCCGACTCGACGCCGTATCTGCCGTGGTGGGCATCCAGTATAGCTTTGACGATTGCCAGACCGAGACCCGTGCTGCTCACATTGCGTGAGAAGGAACCGGAAGATTTCTGGTAGCGGTCCCAGATATTCGGAATCTCTTCAGGGGCGATCCCGTCACCCTGGTCTTCCACTTCCACGCGCACCGTCTCTTCATCATCCTTGAGCCATGCCCGGACGGTAATGGTATCCCCTTCCTGGGAGTGCTTGATGGCATTGGACATATAGTTGGCTATGACCTGGCCGATCTTGATCTCGTCCGCGTATACCGTCAGGGATTCCGGAATTTCCGTATTGACCGAAAGGCTGTTCTTGCGCAGCTGCGGTTCCTCGATGTCCAGAATATCCCGGATCGTTTCGCAGAGATCCATGTTGGTGCGGTTGGGGTGATAATTGCCGGACTGCATCTTTGCCAGTTCGCTCATATCATTGACCAGGTTGTTCATATATTCCGTTTCCTTGATGATCACGTCAAGATGCTTTTCCCGCTTGGCCGGATCATTGCCGGAGATATCCCGGATCATTTCGGCATAGGCCCGGATATCCGTCAGCGGTGTCTTGATATCATGGGAAACGTTCGCGATCAGGTCACGCCGGAGCGTATCGATGCGCGAGAGTTTATCGGTGGCTGTATTCAGCGTATGGGCAAGTTCCTTTGTCTCGGTAAAGGTCCCTCCGTCAAAATGCACGCTGTAGTCCGCCCCGGAAAGTCTTTCCGCAGAGGCTTCCATTTCGACGATCGGGCGCGTCAGCCCGCGGGAGATCACAAAGGAGACCATGGATGCGACGATCAGCGCAGCCAGCATATAGTACATGTACTGCCTGGTGAAGAATGTCACGATGGAATCCACCGGTTCAAGCGGTGAATTGATGAACATGTAATAGTTCGCCAGATTGCCGCTGACCTTCCTGCCGTAGACGATCATTTCCTGGCGGGTATTGGTGTTTTCGACATTCATGCTGTATTCGCCTTCACCGGCCTGGAGCAGTTCGCGCAGGACCCTGCCGCTGCGGAAATCGATATCCCCGACCCGGCGGGACGAATGAAAAACACAGCCGACACCGATGCTGTCGGCATCGTAGATCAGATGGTCCTGATCATTGTAGATCACCGCGCAGGCGTCATTGTCAATGATCACCTGCAGCGTCTCATCCGCTTTCGTTTCCCTTCCGTTCAGCAGTGTTTCCTCAATCAGATTGGCAACGATCTTGACTGTCTCGACTTTGCTGTTGCGGTAATAGGGACGGATCAGGCCTGTCTGCAGGGCACCGATAAACAAGGTAATCGCCATGGCAAACAGGACGAAGAAGATCCACATGCGGAACTGTATTTTATGTGTATCAAGCTTCAAACTTATACCCCATTCCCCTTACGGTCACGATGCAGTCTCTGTATTTCCCGAGATTATGCCGCAGCATCTTGATATGTGTATCCACCGTCCTGTCTTCCCCGAAATAGTCATAATTCCAGACATCCTCGAGGAGCTTCTGGCGCGAGAGGGCGATATTGCGGTGGCGGGCAAGATAGATCAGAAGATCGATCTCCTTCGGCGTCATGAGGACTTTCTCATCATCCACCGTAACGCTGCGTCCGGAGATGTCGATCACAAGACCCCCGAAACGCAGGATCTCATTGCCGCGGGAGACACGGCGATCGATCACGACTTTGATCCTTGCCATCAGTTCCTTCGGCGAAAACGGCTTGACGACATAATCATCCACGCCGAGCTCAAACCCGAAGAGCTTGTCATATTCCTCCTGCCTTGCACTCAGCATGATCACGGGAACATCGTCGATCTGCTTCATCTGCCGGCAGACGGTAAAACCATCCAGCTTCGGCATCATGATATCAAGTATGACACAGTCATAATGCGTCGCCTTTATCTTCTCCAGCGCTTCCGCACCGTCTTCTGCTTCATCTGTTTCATAACCGTTGAGCTCCGCGTATTCACGCACGACCTCACGGATATTTGCTTCATCATCCACGATCAGTATCTTTGTCATAGTTATTTCTCTTTCTGATGATTTCCATTCGGTCCGCAATCAGTGTGCGGTCATCTGATATTTTACCATTAAATCGTATGAACGTGTCTTTCGCCAGTTCTGTTTCCAGTTTCTGAAACAGTGAAGGCCATACGATCACGTCTGCTGTCCCCGTTTCATCGCTGACTTTCAGGAAAGCCATGATATCCCCTTTCCTGGTCCGGTGACGGCGCACATTATCGATGACGGCAATACACCGGAATACCGGTTTGCCGGAAAGGATAACCGCGATGGAATCGGATTCTTCCCCGAGTTCCTTCTTCAGCTTTTCCACCGGCTGTTCGCCGATATTGAAGCCAAGCGCTTCTTTTTCCAGCCTTGCCCTTTCGCTGTCCGCTTCCTTCATGCGCACAAGAACAGGTTTTGAAACCAGACCGAGATCGATGGACATCTGTCCGCCCTCCCGGATCTGGACGATCTCACCATATCTGACAGCATCAGCCAGACCTTCCTTCAGCGTCCTCCTGTTTTCCGAAAAACCGTCCAGGGCACCGGCATCGATCAGGGCAGTCATCGTTTTTTCCGATATCCCCTTCAGCAATGCCCGGGCTGTGAAATCAAAGAAATCCGTATACAGTCCGTTTTCCTCACGTTCTTCGATCAGCGCAGCGGCTTCCCTGCCGGATACGCCCCGCACCACGGAGAGCGGAAGCGAAATACTGTTGTCCTTTGCTTCATAGACCATGCCCGATTGATTGATGTCCGGATACAGAAGCGTGATCTTGCGGCGCCGCAGTTCCCGGATATACTCTCCCGTCTTGGCAGGATTGCCTATGACGCTGCTGAGCAGCGACACATAGAAACAAAGCGGATAATTTGCCTTGAGGTATGCCATGTCATAGGAAACAAGCCCGTAGGCAACAGCGTGGGACTTGTTGAAACCATACCCGCTGAATTTTTCGATATAGGAAAAGAGCTCTTCCGCCGTTTCCCGGCTGTGCCCTCTTGAAACAGCCCCGTTTAGGAATTCATCACGCAGGTGTTCCATCTCTTTTGCGTTCTTCTTCGAAATGGCTTTGCGGAGCACATCTGCCCTGCCCAGTGAAAAACCGGCCACGGTCTCCGCCGTGCGCATCGCCTGTTCCTGATAGACCATGACGCCGTATGTCTCTTTGAGAACCGGGATGAGTTCCTTTACCGGATAACGGACCGCGGAAGGATTTTTCCTGTTGTCAAGATAGGTCTGGATATTCCCGCTTGAGGAAGGATTGAAGATCGCCCTGGTCAGCCCGATATCCTCAAAGCGCACCGGACGGATCCTTCGCAGCAGGTTGCGGATCCCGGCAGATTCAAACTGGAAAATGCCTTCTGTTTCCGCATTCTGAAAAATGCGCAGCGTCGCCGGATCATTCAGCGGGATGCGGTTGATGTCAAAGGACGGATATTCCTTCTGCACGGCATCGACGATCTCATGGATGATCGTCAGGTTGCGCACGCTCAGGAAATCCATTTTGATCAGTCCGCGCTCTTCCAGGAATTCAGCCGGAAACTGGGTCGTCAGGATGTCCCCGCCGAGGGAAGCGGTCGGGATGACCTCAGAAAGCGGTTTATCGGAGATCACGACACCGGCTGCGTGCTCACTGGCATGCCGCGGCAGTCCCTCCAGCTTCATGGCGGTATCCATCAGTACCTTCAGATCGCGGTTGGCATCGACCATCCGCTTCAGACGGGCATTTTCCTTCAGGGCACGGCTCAGAGTGATTCCGGGTACTTCCGGGATCTGACGGATCAGATTGTCTGTGTCGTAGCTGCTGATATGCATGGTCCCCGCCGTATCCCGGATGACCTGGCGGGCACCCAGGGTAGCGAACGTGATGATATTCGCGACATGGTCTTTCCCGTATTTATCCCGGACATAGGCAATGACATCATCCCTGCCGGTATCCTCAAAATCGGTATCGATATCCGGCATGGAGATGCGTTCCGGGTTGAGGAACCGCTCAAACAGCAGATCATATCTGAGTGGGTCTATTTCTGTGATGCCGAGGCAGTAAGCTGCCAGGGAACCGGCGGCACTTCCCCTGCCCGGACCGACATAGATCCCGTTTCTTTTTGCGTACAGGATAAAATCATACACGATGAGGAAATAATCCTCGAAGTGCATGTCATGGATCACTCTCAGTTCATAGGACAGTCTCTCTTTGTAAACAGGAGGAACTTCCCCGCCGAGCCGCCGGGACAAACCTGCCCGGCACAGACGCGGCAGATATTCCTCCGACGTCATCTTCCCGTCCTTGATCACAAAGGCAGGCAGACCTGTCTTCGGCAGTTCATATGTTGCCTTGCAGGCATCGGCGATCTCATCCGTACGGATCAGGTCGTCGTAATCGTAGAGTTCCTTCATTTCCTCAGGTGAAAGCAGATATCTCCCGTCATCCGTAATCAGGGTGGAATCATCGGTTTTCTTCCTCTCGCCGATCGCCCGCAGCGTCCGGTACAGCGGCGCATCCTCTTTTTTCAGATAATAAACCTTGTTCAGGGCAACGGTCCGTATGGACAGCGAAGATGCGACCCGCTTCAGGGAAGCATTGCGGATCTTCCACAGGGAAGCTTCCTGATAGGACAGCGCAATATCAAAAACCGGCAGTTCCTTCTGCATTTCGATCAGTTTCAGCCGGACAGCTTCCATATCATCGCTGACCAGTTCCCGGTCAAACCAGCCGCCTTCCCCGTATACGATCAGGAAACAGTGACCGCTGCAGCGGACCAGATCCTCCGTACTGAGAGAGCCCTGTTCCGCATACAGGGACGACAGGGACATCAGATTCCGGTAGCCCCGGTTGTCCTTTGAAAGCAGGAGAAAAGGCACTTTCACATCGTGGTACATGATATCGGCTTCCAGTCCGATAATGGGATGCATATTTTCCTGCCGGCACAGCCGCAGAAAAGATGCCGCCCCGTAAAGCACATTGCGGTCGGTCAGTACGGCATGTGAAAAGCCGTTGTCCTTAAGATATTGTATATATTCACGCAGCCTCACCGTGCTGTTGAGAAATGTGTAGCTGCTTCTGACAAACAGATGTACAGGCATAGAGTTATTATATAACAGTTTCTTAAGATATCGGAATATTCCCGTTCTGCCGGATAAAGCTTAAGCAATCACATAAAAATATGCTACAATAGGAAGTCGTAAAATGATTATGAGGATAGTCCATGACGAATCAGAACAACAAAGAGAAAAAAGAAACTGCGAAACCGATAACCCGCAGGCAATATAGAAGACAGAAACTGAGAGAGTACAAGAAGATCAAACTGGAGGAGCTTTCTCCGGCTGAGCAGGCAAAGTGGAAACACCGCCGCCGTTATGCCCGCCGGCATAAGACGCTGAATTTCCTGATGGCATTCTTTATTCTCGTCATGTCCTGTTATCTTGGCGTCGGCGTATTTGCCGTCAAGACGATGAACAAAATGCTTGAAGGAACACCCCAGCTCAGATCCAAGGATTTCATCAGTGAGGAATCCAGCAAGATCTATGACGGGGACGGCAAGCTCCTGACGGAGATCGGTACGATCTACCGTGAGAACACAACCTATGATAAATGTCCGGAATCCCTGATCGACGCGTTCCTCTCCATAGAGGACTCACGTTACTTCCAGCATAACGGCTTTGATATCCCCCGTTTCACCAAAGCGGCGATCGAAAACGTCATGCACGGTGACTTCGGCCAGGGTGGTTCCACATTTACCATGCAGCTGGTAAAGAATACCTACTTCTCCATCGATGCCGGTGATGAAAGTACGGAGCGTTCCAAATCGCTTTCTTACAAAGCCCAGCAGATCTTCCTGGCGCTGAAGCTTGAAAGAATGATGGACAAGAAGCACATCTTCGAGCTCTATGTCAACAAGCTGAATTTCGGCGGTCAGATCAGAGGTGTCAAGAAAGCTGCACAGTATTACTTCAATAAAGACATCACAGAACTGAATATCAGTGAATCTGCCCTGCTGGCCGGCATCGTCAACCTGCCGAACCAGTACAACCCATATGATTATCTGGAATATGCCACCAGGCGCAGAAACCAGGTTCTCGATATGATGGAGCAGCACGGCTACATTACAGCCGAGGAAAAAGAACTGGCTAAATCAATTAAGATCGAAGACCAGCTGATCGGCGAGGAAAACCTGAATGTTGAGAGCAGGGATTACCCTGCCTATATCGATGCTGTTATCGAAGAAGCCATTGCCATGACCGGTTATGACCCTGTCGTCAAAGGCATGCGGATCTATACTTCCATGAACCGTACGATCCAGTCAAAGATCGAATCGATCGAAGCAGGCGACGGCGGCGTATACTGGCCGGATGACCTGTTCCAGGCAGCGATCGTTGTCATGAACAACCACAACGGAGAGATCGTCGGCATCGGCGGCGGACGCCATTATGATCAGAATACAGCCCGTTCACTTAACCGTGCGACTTCACAGTTCAAGCAGCCGGGTTCCTCGATCAAGCCTGTCCTGAGCTATGCACTGGCATTTGAATATCTCGGCTATTCCCTGGATGAGATCCTGCTCGACAAGCCGATCACCTTCCCGGGTGAAAGCCGCGTGCTTGTCAACGCAACCGGCAAATACGTCGGTGATGTCACGATCAAGAATGCCGTGGCGCAGTCACTCAATATTCCGGCTATCCTGACGCTGGAAAATGTTACCGCGAAGATCGGAAGCGAAAAAGTCGTCAGCTACCTGAATGATATCGGGTACTCGGCTATTTCCAACGAAAAGTTCCATATGTCCTACGCAATCGGCGGAAACGACTTTGTCGCTACCGTCAAGCAGATGGCAGGCGCGCATGCCATGCTCATCAATATGGGCGTATACAATGAACCGCATACGATCACGAAGATCGTTATGTCGACCGGTGAGGAATACCTGCCGGAAAACCAGAACAAGCGTGTGCTTTCCTCAGGAAGCGCATGGCTGGTCACCCAGCTGGAAGAAAACAACGTCAGCGGCAATATATTCAACTACATGCAGATCCTGAGAAAGTCTTATCCGGTATATGCCAAGACCGGCACGACGGACTGGGGTTCCGACGGTCTGCAGTACGGCATACCGAAGAATGCCGCCAAGGATAAATGGATGATCTCCAATACTTCCCAGTACACCAACGCAGTCTGGACCGGCTATGACAAGGCTGTAAAGAACCAGGGTACATATTTCCAGCAATGGAAGAGCAATATGAATATCCCCGGCAATATCAACCTCCAGCTGCTCAACGCGGAAGAAGAAGTTGCTGAAAAGGACGCCCTCAAGGGTGTTTCCAAACCGGATGATGTCGTAGAAGTCACCTATGCATACGGTACTTATCCGCATGTCAAATCCGAGAGCTGGATGCCGCGCGGATCCATGAAAACATCACAGGTATCATCAGCCGGTCTGAAGAATACACCGATGATCAGCGCTGACGAATATACCAGCGGCGCTCCGACGCTTACCAGCATCAACGCATCCTGTTCAAACGGTCTTGTCTATATCAACTGGAACTCCCAGAACGGATGTTCCGGCGGATCCAGGGATATCTCCCTGCATGATCAGTGGAACAACATCAGCCAGAAAGGCGCTTGTCTTGTCGATACATCCTGGCTCTTCCGCAACCGCGGGAACACCTACGTTGCCGAAATCTACGCCAATTCTTCCTACATTACAACTGTAACAAGTACGACCGGTGCCTACGCCGGACTGCCGGCTGAACTCAGCGGCAACATCAGCGTATGCGGTTATTACTACAATTCAAAGGGAACCAGTGACAAACTGTGTACCAATGCCGGCACCTATATTCCGGAAGTAGAGGAAGAGGAAGAGGAAGAAGAGGAAGACGAAGAGAAGAAAGACGACGAAAAGAAGGACGACGAGAAAAAGGACGAAAAGAAAGATAAAGACAAGAATAAAGACAAAGACAAAAAGGACAACTGATAAAGACGGGGGGTTACCAAATAAACCTGGGGAAAGTTCAATCTGACCCGGGGACAAATTTGGGGTCTTAAAAGAAAAGAAGGCAATGAATTCATA
>CADBPK010000269.1 GCA_902796465.1 uncultured Erysipelotrichaceae bacterium
AGGGCATACTTCCTCCACGGATCTTCTGGACTTCCAGCAGAAATACCAGGGCGGCGGAAAAGCCGCGAAATCAGGTCCTTCCAAAGGCATGGCTTCCGCAGCCAGGATCGTACCTGCACCGGTCAGCGAAGGGATCACGAAGCAGATCCAGGAACTTGCGCTGAAAACATTCCGCGTACTCGGTGCTGGCGGTGTATGCCGGATCGATTTCATGATGGATGCCGAAACAAAACGCGTCTATGTAAATGAGATCAATACGATCCCGGGTTCCCTCGCCTTCTATCTCTGGCAGGAAAGCGGCGTCTCCTTCCGGGAACTGATGGACAAGCTTGTGGAACAGGCTCTGGAAAGAGAAAGAAGAAGATCCAGGATGACTTTCTCATATGAAACAAACCTGCTGAGCACATACAGCGCAGAGAGCGCAAAAGGCGCGAAATCATCCAAGTTATAAAGACCAAGACGGTGTAAAAAATTACACCGTTTTGTTATACTGAAAGCAGTAGAAAAGGAGTTTAATCATATGCCTACACCTCATAATAGTGCAGAAAAAAACCAGATTGCGAAATCAGTATTAATGCCTGGTGATCCGCTCCGGGCCAAATTCATTGCGGAGACATTTCTCGAAAATCCTGTTCTCGTAAACAATGTACGCGGGATCGGCGGCTATACCGGAACATATAAGGGTGTTCCTGTAACGGTCATGGCCAGCGGCATGGGCATGCCCAGCATCGGCATCTATTCCTATGAATTGTTCAAATTCTATGATGTCGAGAATATCATCCGTGTAGGATCCTGCGGCGCATACCTTCCCGAACTGCATATATTCGACGTCTTCCTCGGAACTTCATCCTGGTCTGAGAGCACCTTTGCCAAAACACAGTGCGGCAATGACGCCGAATATATGGATCCAAGCGAAGAACTGAACAACAAACTCAGAAAAGCTGCTGCGGATCTCGGTATCCCGATGAAAGAAGGAATCATTCATTCCTCCGATGTCTTCTACCGTGAGAGCATGGATTCAGCAGTTGATATCGTACAGAACAAGCACTGTGCGGTATGTGAGATGGAGAGTTTCGCGCTGTTCTCCAACGCCAAGGTACTCGGCAAAAACGCAGCCTGCATCCTGACGATTTCCGACAGCCTCGTGACTAACGAAGATACAACACCGGAGCAGAGAGAAAAGAGCTTCACCAACATGATGAAGATCGCTCTGGAAGCTGCCATCGCATAACATTACTGCCCTGCGGGGCAGTTTTTTTCTTTCAACCGGAAATTAACGAATTGCGCAGGAAGTATTGATATTGACTTATATCAAAATCGGTCTATCGTTAAATCATGAATATCACGCCACGCTTCGGCGACAAGGAATTCTATAAAAAAGTGCTCCGGGTATCGGTCCCGAGCATGCTGCAGCAGATGCTGAGCAGCTGTATGGGTATCATCGATACGATGATGGTCGCATGGATCGGCATGGTCAGCGCAGTCGGCATCGGCAGTCAGCTGGAAGATATCTGTTTTATTATTGTTTTCGGCGTCATGGAGGGCATCGGTATTTTTGCGGCTCAGTTCTTCGGCGCAAAAGACTATTCCAGCATGAAGAAGTCTTTCGGTCTCGCAGCCCTGATCAGCGTAAGTGCCGCTTTCGTGTTTTTTATCCTGATCACCTTTTTCCCTGTTCAGATCATTTCCTTTTATGTAAAGGATCCGGAAGTGATCCGCAATTGTGCGGAATATCTTTCTGTGGTCCGCTTTTCCTATTTTGCCCTCTGTCTGAATTTCACATTCAGCTATATGTTCCGCTGCATGCAGAAAACGTCTGTTCCGATGTATATCGGTGTGACTACCATGGTTACAAACTGCATCTGCAATTATATTCTGATCTTCGGGCATCTCGGACTGCCTGCCATGGGTGTAAAAGGCGCCGCCCTCGGAACGGTGATCGCTCAGTGTCTTGGCCTGGTCTGCTATATTACATATGCAGTTGTACGGAAGGCTCCTTTTATTGGTTCTTTCAGGGAAATGTTTTCCCTCAGGAAGCCGTTTGTCCTGCCCATTCTCCAGACTACCTATCCGGTCATGCTCAATGAAGCGTTGTTCGGTTTCGGACAAAGCATGTACATCAAAGCATATGCCCTTCTCGGGACAACAGTCACAGATGCCTATTATGTAGGCAATACCATAACCCGGCTGTTCTTCAGTATCTGCAACGGTCTCAGTGTCGCTTCCGGCATGATGCTCGGTGCGCAGCTGGGTGCCGGGGAAAGAGAGCAGGCTATTACGGAGAGCAGATATTTCCTTACCCTGTCTTTCCTGCTGGCTGTATTTGCCACCTCGTTTATTATTATCTTCTCTTCCCCGATCGTATCCCTTTTCAATCTCACGGATCCGGCTGTACGGCAGATGGCAGTCGGTGTGGTAATGGTCTCTTCCGTACGCATTTCCCTGCGTCTTGTCATCGTCGTCATATTTGCCTCCCTGCGGGCAGGCGGCGATGCGAAATACCTGATGTTTCTGGATTCCGGTGTCATGTGGCTGTACGGCATTCCGCTGACTTATTTCCTGATCATGGTGCTCGGGCTGCAGAACTTTATCGTTGTA
>CADBPK010000270.1 GCA_902796465.1 uncultured Erysipelotrichaceae bacterium
CGGTGCTGCGATCCTTATCGTTCTCTATGGTGATCAGATTGCTGCTACAGATGATGATGCTACGATCCGCGGCTGCTTCGCAACAGGCCCGTCTGTACGCAACACAGGACTAAATTTCCTTTCTGAGTTCATCGCTACATTCGTACTGGTATTCACTCTCGCTTCCATTCCGGCTGAAGCAGGTGCTACCGGAGTCAGCTGGGTACTCGTATATGGTGTCATCGTTGCCTGCGGTGCTTCCTTCGGCGGTCTGACAGGTTATGCGATGAACGCAGCGAGAGATGCTTCTCCGCGTTTCGCTTATCAGCTGCTCGCTCCGAATAAAGGCAACAAGGATCCTGACTGGGCTTATGGATGGATTCCGGTCGTTGCTCCGATCTGCGGCGCAATCGTTGCTTCTCTCCTCTGGATGTCTGTATTTGCTTAATTCATAATTAATACACATTCGACAAACAGCTTTTAGCAGGAGAATGCACATAATGCTGAGGAGTCGGCAATGCCATGCGCATGAAGCCGGCTCCTCTTTCACTCAAACTGTTTTCCGCAAGAGAAAACATAGATGACAAATCAAGAGGTAAAAGTTAAATATGTATGATGTAGTAATCATTGGCGCGGGAGTCACCGGCAGCGCAGTTGCCAGGGAATTATCGCGTTATAATGCGAACGTCTGCGTATTAGAGAAATGTGAAGACGTCTGTGAAGGTACTTCCAAGGCGAACTCAGCGATCATCCACGCGGGATTTGACGCTGCCTCCGGTTCACTCATGGCAAAGATGAATGTCAGAGGAAACGAAATGATGGGCAAACTGGCTGAAGATCTCGATATTCCGTTCAAGCGGAACGGAGCGATGGTCGTATGCATTCACAAGGAAGCGCTTGACGGACTGCAGACTCTCTATGACCGCGGTATTGCAAACGGTGTCAAGGAGCTCAGGATCCTGAACCGGGAAGAAGCCCTGGAACTGGAACCGAATCTTTCCGATAATGTCGAAGGTGCCCTCTATGCGCCGACAAGCGGAATCATCTGCCCGTTCATGCTCAATATCGCAATGGCTGAAAACGCAGCGGATAACGGTGTTGAATTCCGTTTCAACACAAAAGTTGAAGACATCAAAAATGACGAAAAAGGCATCTGGCATATCCGTACGAACAACGGTGAGTACACAACCAGATACGTGATCAATGCGGCTGGCGTCTATGCAGATGTGATCCATAATATGGTCAGCGAGAACAAGATCCACATCACACCTCGCCGCGGCGATTACTGCCTTCTCGATAAGGAAGTGGGAAATCATGTCAGTCATACGATCTTCCCACAGCCGACAAAACTCGGCAAAGGCGTACTTGTATCGCCTACGATCCACGGCAACCTGATCGTCGGTCCGACTGCCGTTGATCTCAAGGACAAAGAAGGAAACAACACGACGGCCGCAGGTATCGCGGACCTGATCGCGAAAGCAAACGATCATGTCAAGAACCTGCCGATGCGCAAAGTCATTACTTCCTTTGCCGGCCTTCGTGCACATGAAGCAAATCATGAATTCATCATTAAGGAAGTCGAAGATGCCCCGCACTTCATTGACTGTGCAGGTATCGAATCTCCGGGTCTGACATCCTGTCCGGCAATCGGCGAGATGGTCGGCGCCATGATGAAGGAAAAGATGGGTCTGACAGAAAAAGAAAACTGGATCTCCAAGCGTAAGGGTATCCTGGATCCGCAGAAGCTGAGCCTTGAAGAGCGCAATGAGCTCATCAAAAAGGAACCGGCATACGGCAACATCATCTGCCGCTGTGAATCCATCTCCGAAGGCGAGATCCTGGATGCCATCCACAGAACGCTCGGTGCCCGCAGCCTGGACGGCGTCAAACGCCGTGTCCGTGCAGGTATGGGAAGATGCCAGGCAGGTTTCTGCTCACCGAAGGTTATGGAAATACTTCACCGCGAACTCGGTCTTCCGTTAGAGGAAATCACCAAGTCCGGCGGCCGCAGCAACATTGTGCTTGAACGTACCAAAGGCACAAACGGAGGCGAAGCATGATCTCTTATGATGTTGTAATTATCGGCGGCGGTCCTGCTGGGCTCGCAGCAGCTGTATCCGCAAGAAAAGCCGGTATCGAAAAGATACTGATCCTCGAGCGTGACAAGGAACTCGGCGGCATCCTGAACCAGTGCATTCACAACGGTTTCGGTCTGCACACATTCAAGGAAGAACTGACAGGTCCGGAATATGCGTATCGCTTCATCGAGCAGGTACTCGAAGAAAAGATCGAATACAGACTGAATACGATGGTCATGGATATTTCCGAAGACCGCGTCGTTACCGCAATGAGCCGTCAGGACGGTATGTATCAGATCCAGGCCGGGGCAGTCATCCTCGCTATGGGATGCCGTGAGCGTCCGCGCGGTGCCCTGAATATTCCGGGTTACCGTCCGGCAGGCATCTTCTCCGCAGGTACTGCGCAGCGTCTGGTCAATATCGAAGGCTATATGCCGGGCCGTGAAGTTGTTATTCTCGGATCCGGTGATATCGGTCTGATCATGGCCCGC
>CADBPK010000271.1 GCA_902796465.1 uncultured Erysipelotrichaceae bacterium
CGGCAGTCACGGTGTCACGGTAGGTTTTAAGGGCTACCGCTGGCTCGCATTCTGGTCACCGAATGCACCGTTTGTATGCATTGAGCCTTGGTTCTCCCATACAGATTTTGAAGAAGTCAGAGTCCCGTTTGAAGAAAGGGAAGGAACGCTTTTCCTGGAAGCAAACGGCACATGGAGTGCGGAATACACAATTACAGTCTGGTAGACCAGTTACAGAAGGATACTATGTTTACAATCGCAGTAACAGACAATTACGAACAAGCCAGCAGTGAAGCATTCAGGATCATGCGCGCTGTGCTCGATAAAGAGCATCCTGTACTTGGGCTCGCAACAGGTTCAAGTCCGATCGGGCTGTATAAAAAGATGATCGCCGATCACAATTCCAGAGGCACATCCTATAAAGACTGCGTTACGTTTAATCTGGATGAATACATCGGCCTGCCCAAAAACCATGATCAGAGTTACTATACTTTCATGCATGAGAACCTTTTCGATCATCTGGATATTCCGGAAGAAAACATTCATATTCCGGCAGGGGACGCTGATGATGAAGAAGAGGAATGTGTCAGGTATGAACAGCTGCTCAAGCAGTATACGCTGGATATCCAGGTACTCGGGATCGGATCAGACGGACATATCGGCTTCAATGAACCCGGAGCGTCTTTTGACAGCGTGACGCATATCACAGCTCTGGCAGAACAGACGATCAAAGATAATGCAAGATTCTTTGAAGGGAAAACAGACCGTGTCCCTGCAAAGGCTATTACGATGGGGCTTGCGTCTATTATGCGGGCGCGGAAGATCCTTCTGATTGCGGTAGGTGCGAATAAAGCGGATGCGATCTACAATATGATCAAAGGCCCGCTTTCCACCGACTGTCCGGCTTCCATCCTGCAGAATCACGAAGATGTGACCGTGATCCTGGATAAGGAAGCAGCTTCCAGACTCGGATAGAAGCATTCTGCTTTGAGACAGATGAAAACTGTGAAATAATAATCGAAAATACGGAGGTATAAAAATATGGATATTATTAAGAATAAAGAACAGTATGATGCAGTATTGAAAGATAACGGAACAGTATTCGTGGATTTTTTCGCTGAATGGTGCGGTCCGTGCAAGATGCTTGCACCGGTTGTTGAAGCACTTGCGGCAGAAAACCCGGATGTCAAGTTTGTTAAGGTCGATATCGATCAGAATCCGGAGATCGCCCAGCAGTACGGCATCATGTCGATCCCGACATTGATAACGTTCAAAAACGGAGCTCTCGCAGCACAGTCCGTCGGTTTCCAACCGAAAAATGCGTTGCAGGGTCTGATCGAACAGGCGAAGTAACAACTTCAGATACATGCTTTATGCATGTATTTTTTTGTATAAGGAGGAAAATACATGAAACCATTACCGGAAGGATTTTTGTGGGGAGGAGCGACCGCTGATTTTCAGTTTGAAGGCGGATTTGGCGAAGGCGGAAGAGGTATTCTCTCACATGACTATGAAACAGACGGAAGTAAGGACAATCCCCGTCATCATACATTCCGGATGCCTGACGGCACGATCATACGGCCGGCGAGCAGTTTTTTCTTCGCGGATCCGGTACCGCCGGAAGCGGATCCTGTATTTCTGGAAGATGAATATTATCCCAGTCATAAGGCAGTAGATTTTTATCATCATTACAAGGAAGATATCGCATTGATGGCAGGCATGGGCTTTAATGTATTCCGCTTTTCCATATGCTGGAGCAGGATCTTCCCGACCGGTGATGAAGAAACGCCGAATGCGGAAGGGATCAGGTTCTATGACGATGTGATCACGGAAATGGAAAAATACGGTATGGAACCGCTGATCACGATATGTCATGATGAACTGCCGGTTGAACTCGCCCTGAAATATGACGGCTGGAGTTCCCGGCATGTGATCGACTGCTATCTGAATTACTGCCGTGCTTTATTTGCCAGTTTCGGAAAGCGCTGCCGCTACTGGCTGACGTTCAATGAGATCAACGCCGTCAGAGGGTTCGGACCGTGCGGCACCAGAGATTCCTCACCGCAGACGCATTATCAGGCTGTTCATCATATGTTTGTGGCTTCCGCAAAAGCCGTGATCATGGGACATGAGATGATGCCGGAGGCTAAATTCGGTGCGATGTACGCCATGAGTGAACTGTATCCGGCTACCTGCAGACCGGAAGATATGTTCCGACACATGCAGGTCCGCCGGGAAAACTTCTATTTCATCGACACGATGGCAAGGGGCTATTATCCTTCATACGCGCGGGATCTGTGGACAAGAAGGGGAATCACCGATATCCGGATGGAAGAGGGTGATCTGCAGATCCTGAAAGAAGGACAGCTGGATTTTGTTTCATTCAGCTATTACCGCAGCAATACCGTAAAGGCAGGAGATCCTTCCTTTACCGTCGGCGGCAGTCCGAATCCCTATCTGGAAGTTACACCGTGGGGCTGGCCGGTAGATCCGCTCGGGCTCAGATACTGCATGAACGAGATCTATGACCGTATCCAGAAACCGATATTCATTGTTGAAAACGGTCTCGGCGCAGTTGATGAACCGGATGAAAACGGATATGTTGCGGATGACTACCGCATAAAGTATCTGCAGGATCATCTCTCTGCCATGGCTGAAGCTATCAATACAGACGGGGTTGACTGTATCGGTTATACCATGTGGGGACCGATCGATCTGGTTTCTCTCTCCACGGGGGAAATGAAAAAGAGATATGGATTTATCTATGTCGATATGGACGACAAAGGCAACGGCACACTGAAGAGGACGAAGAAAAAGTCATACGACTGGATGAAGCACATCATCGAAACAAACGGTGCGGCGCTGGATGAGCCGGTTTCACAATGATATATGTTATTGCGTGAAAACTGATGTAAAATAGAGATAACATGGAGGCAAAGAAATGAATAATTTATTAAGCATGCTGTTAGGCTCGATGACCAATCAGTCATCCCTGAACGCCACAAGCAAAAAAACAGGTTTAAGCACACGTCAGATCCTCACGATCCTCTCCTATGCTCTGCCGCTGATCATGCGGGCAATGACGAAAAACGCGTCATCCGCTTCCGGCGCACAGTCACTGCTCGGCGCACTGACGCAGCATAAGAGCACAAGATCCGTGGCAGATCAGATCGAAGCAGCCGATACCGCAGACGGCAGCAAGATCATCGGCCATATCTTCGGCGGCGACACAACGAAGGTCATGGGCGATATCGCCAAGGCAACGGATTCTTCTGACAACGATGTTTCCAAAGTCCTTTCCGCAATGGCACCGGCACTGCTCAGCTCGCTTTCCCTGGCGACAACGACAGCTTCCGCTGCACAGGCGAATCAGAAGAAGGGCTTCGACCTCAGCGACGGCATCGATATGAATGATATCACCGCCCTGTTCGGAGGTTCAGGAGCCGGCAATATGACAGGTATGCTCGGATCCCTGTTCGGCGGAGCGGCACAGCCTGCACAGCCGGCAAAAGATGACGGTACAGCACTTCTTTCATCACTGCTTTCCCTGATGAAGTAAAATCCGCATAAAAAGCATTGAAAGAACCGTTCTGGAAGACAGAACGGTTTTATTTTTCTAAACTTTTTGTTTAGAATCTGTTGCAATCATCTGTGGATTTTATATAATGATTGTGGTTTCGTAAAACAATATGATTTGTTTAATGTTGCTAAACAGAAGGAGGTGCCGATTTGTTTGATATCGGGAACAGAATCAGACAGCTCAGAATCAAGAATGATCTTACGCTGCAGGAGCTTGCCTCAAGGACAGAACTGACAAAAGGCTTCCTTTCCCAGCTGGAAAGAAACCTGACTTCACCATCACTTCAGACGCTTGAAGATATCGCTGAAGCACTCGGGGTGACGATGTCGGAATTCTTCAATAATGAGAAGGAAGAGAAGATCGTCTTTACTGCAGAGGACGCGTTTATTGCGGAAGAAGAGGACAGGATCATCCGCTGGATCGTTCCGAATGCACAGAAAAACGCAATGGAGCCTATCATTCTTGAACTCAGCCCGCAGGGGGAATCGGAAATGATCCGCCCGCATGACGGTGAAGAGTTCGGGTATGTTCTGGAAGGCAGTGTTAAGCTTGTCAGGCGTACTGCTGAAAAGGAGTATACCGTAAACAAAGGGGAAGTCTTTTATCTGAAGGCAGACGAAACACATTATCTGAAAAATGACAGTGAGCAGAAATGCTTCGTGCTGTGGATCAGCACACCGCCGGCTTTTTGATCAATTAGGGGGAAAATTATGAAAAAACTGATCGAGGTGAAAAACATCACAAAAACATTCGACAAACAGGTCGTTCTGAAAGGCGTTTCTCTGGATATCCACGAGAATGAATTCGTGACGCTTCTCGGCCCGTCCGGCTGCGGAAAAACGACGCTGCTCAGAATCATTGCGGGATTCCTGGATCCGACGGAAGGCAAGGTCATCATCGACGGTGAAGACATTGCCGGTGTGCCGGCGTACAAGCGCGACGTCAATACGGTGTTCCAGCACTATGCGCTGTTCCCGCATCTCGATGTATATGACAA
>CADBPK010000272.1 GCA_902796465.1 uncultured Erysipelotrichaceae bacterium
ATGTTATTGTACCGGCACGGCTTTTCGGCCGGCTTACTCGTTTTACGCTTTTATTTGCCATATGCTACCCCGCATGCTTTATTCTACATTGTTTCCCGCGGTTTTTCTACTTTTTGTCCTGTTTCCTTCCAGAAAGAGGTTACTGTACAATTCTATCCCTTCTGCGGCTGCTTTTCAACCTGCGCGGTATTTCTTAAGAATCTCCTCCGAACATTTCAAGAAACATATCTTCGGTAATGACCGGGATCCCCAGCTGCTTTGCCTTACGGTTCTTCGAAGAGGAGGATTCCGCATCATTGTTGATGAGGTAGGAAGTTGTGCCGGATACCGATCCGGTCACTTTGCCGCCTTTTGATTCGATAAATGCCTTCAGTTCATTCCGGTTTTTGAAATGATGCACATCACCGGTCACGACAAACGTCTTTCCGGAAAGCGCGTCACTGGTCTGAGCGGAAACAGTTCTCTCCACCCGGATCTCTTTTCTGAGATCCTCCAGCATTTCCGCATTGCCTGCTTCCCTGATCCAGCTGACAAAGGCACCGGACTTTTCCGGTCCGATCCCGTCGATGTCCGCAAATACCTGACCATCTTCCGCCTTCAGCGCAGTTTCGACAAGTTCATCCAGCGAATACCTGCTGAGAAGCTTCTTGGCGACATCCTGTCCGATCAGCGGGATATTCAGGGCAAACATCAGTTTCTGCTCCGTTACATCCCTTGCTTTTTCGATGGAAGCCATGATGTTGTCAGCCGACTTATCCCCGAAACCGTCCAGTTCCCGGATCTCGTCCTTATGTTCCTTCAGCCGGAAGATATCCGCGTTGGAACGGATCCAGCCTTCATTGATAAACCGGTACAGCGTCGCTTCGGAAATACCGTCGATATCCATACCCTGTTTGGAGACAAAACGGGTATACTTTTTCAGTTTTTTGGCTGAACATTCCGGATTTGTGCAGCGGAGTGTTTTGGTGCCGCTGTTCTCGCTGATCCGGATCTCCGTCGCCTGTCCGCAGACAGGACAGACAGCCGGTATCTCGAATGTGCCTTTCTGTTCCTTTACACGGATCACCTTCGGAATGATCTTGTTTGCCTTGATCACCTCGATGACTGTGCCTTCCCCGCCGATACCGAGTCTTTCACATTCGCTGATGTTGCACAGGGAAGCTCTTTTTACCGTTGTACCTTCGATCTCGACCGGGTCAAAAACCGCGACCGGTGAGATCGTGGAAGCTGCACATGACCATTCGATCCTCTGCAATGTTGATACTGTCGATTCATCTGCCCATTTAAACGCATAGCCGGCCCTTGTCGCATGGTGGCCCGTTACGGATCCCGATGCGGCATATTCCGTATCGTCATAGACGATGACAAGTCCGTCCACCGGATAGGGATTGATCTGATCCGTAACTTTTTTTGTCCATCCGGCGATGCACGTCTCTACCGATTCCGCATCCGGATGATCGATCCGTTCATGATCCACCACGGTAAATCCCTGCCCTTCCAGGAATGCCATCTGGTCTCCCCAGGAAGGTATTTCCGTATCCGTATGGACAAGGGTAAACGGGATCCAGCGGATCTTTCTTCTTCTGACTTCTTCGATATCTTTCAGCGTCAGGGAACCAGAAGCGAGATTCCTCGGGTTTGCGTAATCTTCACCGCTCTCGATCCGGAACTGTTCAAAATCCGCATAGGATATGACTGCCTCCCCGCGGATCACGATATGCTCGCGGGATGCGATCTTCGGCAGGATGCCGTCAATGGCACCGGCGAGATGCGTGATGTTGGTGCCGATATGCCCGTCACCCCGGGTAACGACTTTCTGCAGGACACCCCTGTCGTATGTCACGACCAGTGTCAGTCCGTCCAGTTTCCAGGAGAGCCAGATCGGCTTTCCTTCACTCCACTTCACCAGGTCTTCCGTCTTTTTCGTCTTGGCGAGGGAAAGCGCCGCATACTCATGCGCTTCCTTCTGCCCGCTGACATCGTCTGCGGATACATTGATCGTCGGAGAGTCATCGTAAACGGTATCCGTTTCCGCTTCCAGCCGCTTCAGTTCGTCAAACAGCGCATCCCATTCGTAGTCGGTCATCAGTTCGCAGCGTCCGTTGTAATACGCATCTGACGCCGCATTCAGACGGCTGATCAGCTCTCTCATTTTTGCCAGTTTTTCATCCATAGCTGCTTAACTCTTGATATCTTTCTTTTTCAGTGACGGGTGTGCAGCCGCGATCTTCTTGATTCCGAACGGGAACTGGAAAGCGATCTCGGCAATGCCGCCCTTGCAGGAAATAACGACGCCTTCCCCGAATTTTGCATGTTCCACCATTTCTCCCTTTTCGAAACGGGCCGCCCCTGCTTTCTGCATCTTCTGCTCGATCGAAGTCGATCCGTTATCGAAAAGCAGCGAGGAAAGTGATACTTCCTTTATTTTGTTTTCTTCAAATACTGCACCGGTGTGCTCGATATATGCTTCATCGATCTCATTGATGAAGCGGGATCTCGTGCGCACTCTCTGCAGAATATGGCTGTAGCCGCCGGCATCGGTCAGATAGAGCTTGTTTTTAGCCCGTGTAAACGCGACATAGGCAAGCCTTCTCTCTTCCTCCACACCGTACTTTCCTTCTGACAGTGCCCGCTCATTCGGGAAGATCCCTTCGTTCAGATCACTGACAAAAACAGTATCGAATTCCAGACCTTTCGCAGCATGCACCGTCATCAGCTGCACAAAGTCACTCGACATCGTTTCATCCCTGTCGCCGTACAGCGATACCAGCTGCAGATATTCGTCCAGCGAGCTTTCCGGATAATTCTCAGAGAATTCCTTGACGTCATCGATCAGTTCCTTCATGTTTTCCAGACGGTCCGGTTCATTGGCGTCTTCATACATCTTCTTCAGCCCGGATTCCTGGATGATCTTTTCAAACAGGCGGAAGATTTCCATATCTTCCTTCTCCGCTTCCTGTCTCCATCCTTCGATCGTCCGGACAAATTCCTGCAGGGTCTTCTTCGCTTTCCCGCTGAAGATATCATCTTCCCGCAGGACTTCATACATGGATTTTCTCTGGCTTCTGGCCGCATCCGCGATCAGGTCCAGCGTCTTATTTCCGATCCCTCTTCTCGGTTTGTTTATGATCCTCTGCAAAGCGAGATCATCGGCACTGGTAACCATCCGCAGATAGCACAGCGCATCCTTGACTTCGGCACGC
>CADBPK010000273.1 GCA_902796465.1 uncultured Erysipelotrichaceae bacterium
CTGGTCATGTTCGATCCCTACAGCGGATTTAAGACGCATCATGCTTCACTGGGCAAAGCGCTGATCCTTCCATTCATCACCGGGATCGTTCTCTTTTTATGGGGTTATCTGTATCCCGCTTTCATGAACGCACATCCCCTGCTCTTTGCAGGAGCCGGATGCGCGGCTCTGGTGATCGCCAGCGGAGCGGTACCGGTCCTGTATCTCATATCGGATGACCGGACTTTCAGGAAAGCCAAAGAAGAACACTACGCAAAACAGCTGAAAGCGCTCCTGCCGGAAGATCTGATATGCCGGATCGCGCATATCCAATGGGTCACTACAGAGAAAGCCGAAGGCGGATGGATCATGGACGGAAAAGAGGAAATGTTCGGATATGTCTCCTATGTCAATTACTTCAGGATCGAACCGGACATGGACCTGGCTGTAATAACTGACAATGAAAAGTTCCGGGCATTTGTTAAGCGTGATCCGAAGACAGAATGCTTTTACCGGGACAAATAAGCAAAAAAAACGGTCTGAAAAGGACTAAAATATGGGAAAAACAGCAATGTAAAAGGATTTTGACATCCAATTTCGAGGATGTAAAACAGACTTGATAGACATAAAACGTATCTTCAGCAAGAATGCATATAACGAAACAGCAGGGAGCAGGACATATGGATATAGGCAGCAAGATCAAGAAAGCAAGAACGGAAGCCGGTATAACACAGGAAAAGGCAGCTGACGCCCTGGGTGTCAGCAGACAGACGATATCCAACTGGGAGAATGAAAGATCCTATCCGGATATCATCAGTGTTCTGAAGATGAGCGACCTGTATCATGTCAGTCTTGACTACCTTCTGAAAGGAGAGTCAACCATGAACAGTTATGTGGATTATCTTGATGAAAGTACGAATGTAGTTAAAAGCAACACAAAGTTTTCAAAACTGGCCCTGATCTTATCCTATTTGGTCGTCTGGGCCATAGCGATCATTTTCTTCTGGGTGTTTACATCGAAGGAATCCGGGGACGCGATGGGATATTCGCTGATGTTCCTCTGGATCATCCTTCCCGTATCCACCTTCATCATTTCATTCCTGATCAGTAAAAATGATTACTGGGGAAACCGCAAATGGATCGGATCAATTGGCTTTGGAATCATGTATATGCTCGCGGAATACGCAACCTTCAGTATGGCCAACAATGTGGCATTCAATAAAGTCAACAGCCCGGATTTCTTCATGCTGGTGACCGGCGCATTGATCTCGCTCGCCGGGATGGGTATCGGCCATCTCATGCACAATAAGAAGAAATGATCATCATCAGGTCTGCAGGGAACCTGTAATATAAATATGTAAAATATGAGAGGCCGCAATATGGATATTATCGTCAGAAAAGCAAAAGAATACATAAATACACTGTTCCGCGGCAATGCGGATGGTCACGATGTGAACCATACGCTCAGGGTATATAAGAATGCCCTGCAGATCGCGGAAGCATATCCGGAAAGCGACCTCTTCGTCATATCCCTGGGAGCATTGCTGCACGATGTGGACGACCATAAGTTATTCCATACCGAGAATAACGCCAATGCCCGGTCTTTCCTGCAGGAACAAAATGTCGAACAGGAAATAATCGAGCAGATCTGCGCAGTCATCAATTCCGTCTCTTTCAGCAAAAACCGCGGCAGACGCCCGGGAACCCTGGAAGGAAAGATCGTCCAGGACGCAGACCGGCTGGATGCCATCGGCGCGATCGGGATCGCAAGGACATTTGCCTTCGGCGGCAGAAACGGACGGCAGATCGAAGATACGCTGCAGCACTTCTATGACAAGCTGCTTCTGCTGAAGGATGAAATGAATACGGAAGAAGCGAAAAGGATCGCTGCAATACGCCATTCCTTCATGGAAGAATTCCTGAAGGTACTGCATGAAGAAACAGATCTGTAAAGATCAGCAGGCGAAGTATTATGAGCAACATTTTCAGAGTAAGTGAAACATCACCGTATAATGAATGGCTGGTCATGTCCAATCAGGGGACTGACTGTTTTCTGGATCTTCTGATCTGTGCCGCAGATACCATGGCACACACGGCGCATCAGGAAGAACTGATCACCTTTCTGAAAGATCAGAAAGACATCAACGATATCGCCCCGGGAACGGCAGGTTTTGATCTGGATGAAATGCCCTGGCACGATGATACCTTTCCGGATGATATACAGTTCCTTCTTTCTGTGACGGAATCAGCGGGAAAACAGCTGCCCTGCGAAGTGAACGAGGACATCGTTCTTCCATGGCTGGAACAGTTTTCAGACATGATCCGGCAGATGAGGAGATATGAAAAATGAAAAAAGCGGTCATATTGTTCAGCCTGGTGCTGATACTGCTCGGCACCGGCTGTCATAAGAAGCCAAAGATCACAAAGACGATCGAAGGCAATCTGCTTACGTATTATGAGATGAGCGACGGAACATGGAAATGCGATGATCACATTTACAAGTACCGGCTTGAGCTCACAGGAAGAATGTCCAACGCAGCGAAGGACACCACATTCGTCTGGCTGAGCAATCTCAAGGAAATTACATTTGAACGGTCAATGAAGGCCGCAGGATTAAGCAGTTATTCAGGAGACTATTTTTCTCCTGATGAAGCTGTGCTTGTGGAAATGGAATGATACATATGATGAAACTCATAGAACCAACGATCGAATACGAACCGCAGATCCGCGCATACCGCAAAGAGTTTTTCAGCTGCGGCAGTTCCATGGACGGGACAGGCGCCCTCAGGAAGCTGGAAGATCCGGAAGACTGGATCGAACATACAGAGAAATGCAAAGATCCAAAGACCGTACCGGAAGGTCTTGTGCCCGCAACACAGTATATGCTGGTGCGGGAAGAAGACAGCAAGATCGTCGGCATGATCCAGATCAGGCATCATCTGAATGATTATCTGGCAAAGTATGCCGGCCACATCGGCTATTCCGTCGCGCCCGGTGAGCGCCGCAAGGGATATGCCGCGATGATGCTTGAAATGGCCCTGCAGAAGTGCCGGGAGATGCATATCGGTAAAGTGCTGATCACCTGTAACAAGGACAATACCGGAAGCCGGAAAACGATCCTGAAAAACGGCGGTGTATATGAATGCGATATCTACGAACCGGATGATCAGGAAGAACTGGAACGCTACTGGATCGATCTTTCAGAATAACTGAGTTATTTACGGAGGCATTATGACATTGATCAGAAATATGAAAACAGATGAGAACGGCTGGTTTACGACCGGTGTGTTCGATTCCAAATCCTTTCTCCCGGGAGAAACGGCCATCATGATCTTTACGGATGAAGGCGCGTCCGTCGAAGACGCTGAGAAATGCATTGCAAACTATAACCGCCTGGCCGATCATCCGGAGACGATCGCAGCGATCGAAAAAGGTCTCGAACAGTTCTTTTTATACATGTACGACGAATGGGACGCCATGGGAATCTTTGATCACATCGTGGAGTCGCTGAAACCGGTCATGGAAGAATATCACAAAGGCACCAGGCTGAGCACATTCCTGTCCAGGCCGACTTTGATCGTATATCCCCAGCAGAACGGTGAAACGGGATACGGCATTGAATGCGACTGCCCCTGGGAACCGGAACACCAGTGCCTGATCCTGATCAGGAATGATACATGTGTTTATGTCGCTTCTTCCGAAATGCTGGATCCCTGGAGTGATGAAGATGAACTCCGCTGCATCTGGAATGACTGAAGCCGGAACAGGAAAGAACGTATCATATGACTAAGGAAGAACTGATCAAAGCATTGGAAGAAATGCATATTCCAAAAGACTTTATATGTTTTGAAGGCGTGCCGGGAGATTGTTTCTGCGTGGATCAGGCCGGTCCGGAAAAATGGGAAGTGTATTTCAGTGAACGAGGACGAAGATATGACACCGTCTGTTTTGATCATGAAGAAGACGCATATGATTATCTGTATAAGATGGCAGAAAGCCTCAGGGAAAAGACGAGGAATATATGGCAATAATTCCCGGAACGCATAAGGAGAAGATCCGGGAACGCGGTGTACTGAAAGTCGGTACGACCGGGGATTACCAGCCCCTGTCCTGCCTTGATCCCGTGACTGGCCGATATACCGGCTTTGATACAGAACTGGCGGAAGATCTTGCGGATGAACTGAACGTTGAAATCGAGTATGTACCAACATCCTGGCCGTCACTGATGGATGATGTTCGTGCCGGTAAATTCGACCTCGCAGTCTGCGGCATTACCATTACCGGTATGCGGAAAGAAAAAGAATCCGGCAGGATCGATGCGCTGGCTGAGAAGTATTTTTCCGGGCATATGGAATAAGATCACACACACCGGTATTTACAGATAACTAAGACAAAGATTTGCAATAACAGGCACAATGATCAATTCGGTTGTCTGTTTTTAACACATATTAGCGAAGAAGTCCCTTCTTCTTACGAAGTGTAAAGGAGGGGATGAATTCGTATGGAAAATATGATATAATATA
>CADBPK010000274.1 GCA_902796465.1 uncultured Erysipelotrichaceae bacterium
ATATCAGATCCACGAAAGTTTCCGTATGCGGATCGGCGTAGTCGCTGCGCAGGGATTCTGTCGGGCGGAATGTGCCGCTGGCTTCCCCATAGAGCGCAAAGCTGATCGCGTCAAATATCGTGGTCTTCCCTGCCCCGGTAATGCCGGTGATCAGGAACAGCCCGGATTCCGTCAGCTCGTTAAAATTGATCGTTGTCTCTCCCGCATATGGTCCGAAGGCGGACATGACAAGTTTCTCAGGCTTCATCAGAAACACCTGCCTTTCCCGCGGTTTCTATCAGGATCTTCCATTCTTCTTCCGTCGGTTCCCCGCCTTTGACGGTCTGATAGAAATCCGTCATCAGTTCCCGGAATGTCGCTTTTTCCGTGATCTTTCCCGGATCGTAATTTTCCAGTGCCCTTGTATGACTGTTGTCATAAGACAGCTTCATCGTATGGGGATAATATGTCCTCAGACGCCCGATCGCTTCGGGGATCGTTTCCTCGTCTGTCAGGACTGCGTAGATGTAATCATCCGGATCCGTGATGTTTTCCGGTCTGACCAGGTCTTCCAGTTTTCCCTTGATCCGGCGCATATCCCGCAGCGGTTTCAGCGGGATCAGTTCCACATCAATATTCCCTTTTTCCTTCATGGTCACTAACGGAACGGATTTATTATGTCCGATCTCGCTCAGGGAGTATTTCAGGATGGAACCGGCATATCTTGCGGTATCCCTGCCGACTCTCTGCGGACGGTGGATATGTCCCAGCGCCAGATAATCAAAAGCGTCAAAAGCGCTGACATCCACTTTCTCGATCGTCCCGACATGATCGGACATGACGTTCTCCGAGCCTGCCGTCTCCGGGTCTTTGCCGGAAGATGTCACGAACTGATGTGCCAGCAGGACATTTCTTTCTGCTGTATTGACATCCGCTGCCGCAAGGGCTGTCCGCACTGCCGCGTCATAGGTGTCCGTATCCCCGTCCGGGTAAAAATGGCGGACCAGGGACGCTTTGACAAAAGGCAGGGACATGAAATGTACTGTCCCGTATTCATCCTGCAGATCCGTGCATGGTATTTTGCCTTCGTATCTGCCGGTGATGTATACATTCCTGGACGCGAACAGGGAACTGCCGAAATGCAGACGCTCATCGGAATCATGGTTCCCGCTGATGGCAATGACAGCTATGTTCTCATTTGCCAGCCTTGAAAGAAATCCGTCGAGAAGTTTGACCGCTTCCTCGCTCGGAATGCTTTTATCATAAATATCTCCTGCGATCAGCACCGCATCTGCTTTCCTGTCCTTTGCCAGGGCCAGGATCTGGTCCAGCATATAAGCCTGATCCGGTATCATACTGATCTCATTCACGATCTTCCCGAGATGAAGATCTCCCAGATGTAAAAAGCGCATAATGCCTCCGTATTCTGTTTCTATTTTACAAAAATGTTGTATATAAATGCACCGGAATCTGGCAGATAACGCATAGAAAAAGGAGCGTGCATACGCTCCGTTATTATGCCTTGTCGTTTTCCGCGAAGAACTGTGTCATCGCGTTCTGATATGTCTTTGTATCCTCCAGATAGGCCAGGGCATGCCATGCATGGTCGATCTTAAGCAGGCGCTTCTTTGAAGCACAGGCATTGTAGTTCACCTCGGAATGAGCAGGAACCACAAAGTCATCATCCATACCATGCACCAGCAGTACCGGTACAGTCGCTTTTTTCAGAGTTCCTGCCACATCCGCTTCTCCCATGCGGAAATGTCCCAGGAGGACACAATACAGACTGATGAACCAGATCAGCGGATAACCCGGCAGCTTGAACCATTTCTTTGACAGTTCGCGTACGATCTTTGCCATGGAACTGTAGCCGCAGTCAGCGATGACGCCGCTGAGCTTAACGTTCTTTTCCAGAACAGATGCCATCAGGACGGAAGACGCACCGAGTGAAATGCCGTACAGGTAGACCGGCAGTCCGGCTGTATTCCGGTTTGCCAGCTCCTGTGTCCATAAGATGATATCCTGTTTTTCCTTTGCGCCGAAGGTAATGTATTTTCCTTCACTCTCCCCGCACGCTCTTTCATCGATCAGCAGGATATCCGAATCCCTGAGCAGCCAGCGCATCTGGGAGGCAAAGTCGCCAAGTCCGGTCGCGCGGTATCCGTGCGCGCAGAGGATGATCCGCTTCGGGTTTTCCGTGCGGTAGTATTTCGCATGCAGGCGGAGCTTGTCTTTGGATGTGATCCAGAGATCTTCCCCTTCCAGTTTCCTTGCCCATTTCCTGTCATCCTTACGGACGTTGGTATATTTTTTCCACGGGCTGGCAGCGGTCCCGTGTCCGCCCTTGTTCGGCAGGTCCTTGCCTTCTTTTGTGACGGCAAAGCAGAAGAAAAACCATCCGAGATAAAGCATTGCGATCAACAGAATGATCAGTATGATCCCGATAATGTATTTCAGCATATGTTTCTTCCTCCGTTATGATTCTGCGGTAACACCGTTCCAGAGACGGTAATAGGTTCCGTTGTTCTGAAGAAGTTCTTCATGACTGCCTTCTTCCTCGATCCCGTTCTTTCCGAGCACGATGATCCTGTCCGCGTGACGGATCGTTGTCAGACGATGTGCGATCGTCAGGGTCGTCCTACCCTGCGACAGTTTGGCAAGACTCTTTTCGATCAGGATCTCGCTCTCGTTATCCAGGGCGCTTGTCGCCTCATCCAGAAGGAGGATCGGTGGGTTCTTCAGGAATACACGGGCAATGGAGATCCTCTGTTTCTGACCGCCGGAAAGCTTGACGCCTCTTTCACCGACATAGGAATCATACCCGTCTTTCAGTTCATTGATAAATTCATCCGCACCGGCCAGTTTCGCCGCTTCGATGATCTCTTCCCTGGTAGCATTCCGTTTGCCGTAGGCAATGTTTTCCAGCACTGTCCCTGAGAACAGATAAACATCCTGCTGGACGATGCCGATCACATCGCGGAGACTGCGCAGCGTGACTTCACGGACATCCTGTCCGTCGATCAGGACACGGCCGGAGGTCGTATCGTAGAAACGCGGAATGAGGGATGACAGGGTCGTTTTCCCGCCGCCGCTCTCGCCTACCAGGGCAAGGTTTTCCCCAGGATGAATGTCCAGACACAGATCGTGCAGGACACGGTTATGATCATCCGGATATTCGAATGTCACATGATCGAAGACAATATTGCCGCCTTTGATCTGAAGGGGCTTCGCATCCGGTGCATCCTTGATATCCACCGGTGTATCCATGATCTCGATAAACCGTTCAAATCCGGTGATGCCGGACTGGAACTGTTCCGCGAATTCCACGATCCGCCGGATCGTTGCGATCATGGTCGTTACATACAGCATATACGCAACAAGATCACCCGGTGTGATCTTTTCATATACCAGGAACAGGCCGCCTGCCACGATCGTCATAACGTACATCAGACCGTCAAACAGGCGTGTGGACATGGCGTAATTTGCCATGGCATAATACCGTTCCTTTTTGATCTCCTTGAATTTCTGGTTGCCGGCGTCGAATTTCTCCAGTTCCACTTCTTCAGCACTGAATGCCTTGACGACTTTCTCACCCAGCAGGGAATCTTCGACCTGTGCGTTCAGTTCACCGATCTGCACACGCTGCGCTTTGGTGGCGCGGCGGAAACGATGATTCAGTTTCACGGAAACTACAAACATGACCGGCAGACAGGCAAAGATGATGACTGTCAGCGGAATGCTTGCCTGGCACAGGATCAGGAAGGAAACGATAAATTTGATAAATGCGATAAAGAATTCTTCCGGACAGTGATGGGCAAATTCCGTTACATCAAACAGGTCGCTGGTGATCCGTCCCATGATCTGTCCGATCTTGGTATTGGCGTAGTAGCTGTCGGACAACCGTTCCAGATGTTCGAAGGCGTCAGTCCGCATATCGGTTTCGATATATACGCCCATGATATGCCCCTGGGAGCTCATATAGTAATACGCAGCCGCATCGATGATCCGCAGCACTGCGTACAGCAGCGCCAGCTTCATGATGAGCGCAACCGTCAGATCCGCCGCATTGTACATGGCGGTATTTGTCAAATGGCTCATGATCCGCGGCAGGACGATATCGCACAATGTTGTCATGGATGCACAGAACAGATCAAAATACAGCATTTTCTTATATTTAAATAAATATGGAGAGAACCGTTTGATCAGTTCCCATGTGCTGTATCTCTTATCCGCAGTCTTTGACATACTTCGTCCCCTTTTGCTAACCATTTAATCATACACAAAAAAGTCTGATTTGTGCGGTTTTTGCATTGTGGTTTATATATGAGATATGTATATAAATCTGATAGAGACTCTGCCGCAAAAAAACAAAGAACTGCCGTTCCCTGTTTCAGAATATGTCTTATTTCTTAAACTTAAAACTGTTTGTTCAGCGTTTTAACCACTTGTTCAAGACTAAGATCCAGCAGTTCTGCGATTTCCTCAGGAGATTTTCCTTTTTTACTCAGAGACTGTATAAGTTCAATTTCTCTTTCTTGCCTGCCTTTTTGCAGTCCTTCAGACAATCCTTCAGCCCTGCCTTCTTCTTTTCCTTCTTTCCTCTCGTGATATAACTTTGATCTCAAATCCATGAATTCACTCCTCCAGAGCGGGTTCATTTTTGCTTTCGGGTTTACTGACTGCTGTGTTAATTACGGCAATAACTCTATCAATATTCAGATCCAACAGATCGGCGATCTCCTCAGGAGATTTCCCTTTCTTACTCAGAGACTGTATAAGTTCAGTTTCTCTTTCTTTC